>NZ_JABWMG010000012.1:62101-111175 GCF_013366455.1 Salinivibrio sp. EAGSL
GCGCGTTGATCACGTCATCGCTGGTGATGTTGTTCACGCTGACCGTGCCGGCATCGGCGCTAGTATCAACCTCAGCTTGATCACTCCCCGGCGCGGAGGTGTTGCCGGAGGTGTCGGTAATGGTGGCTTCTACGGTTAATGTTTCTCCGTCTGCAGGAGTGTCTGGCAGTGTGATGGTGACGGTGCCGTCTATGATATTTTGCGCGGTAATCGTCGAGGTTTGACCATTTATGGTTAATACATCACCCGGATTAGCACCGGTATCGGACAGATCGATCAATACCTGGATCCCATCACCAAGCTCTTGCCCACTAATAATGCCATCGTTGTTAGCATCATTAACAATGGTCACGCTAGGGATTCCGGGAGCGGTGGTGTCAATCGCCAGCCCCGCTTCTCCTTCTGCATCGCTACCAATCGCCCCATCGTTGGTTGCAAGCGAATCAGTATCAAATCCTGAGCTTGCAATGGTCTCGCTTCCATCACGCTCAACATTGACATAACTCCATGAGCCACTGCCAGCTGCAGCGTCACCACCAGCGGCGGTCGCTTGGTCATCTTCAATGGTGATCTCGCCTTCACCATCAAGGATTTGTTGCTGAATCTCGGCTATTTCATCTTGAACATCTTGCGGCAATCCATCGAGCACGGCGCCGGGCTGCTCTCCCTGAGCCTCAACGGCGAGTAACGTTCCGTCGCTGAGTACAATAACAGCCTCACTGTTATCTGGCAGAACCAGCTCGGTTCCAGACGGAAAGGACGTGCCTTCGGTCACTGTCATTGGCGTGCCATTGACAAGCAGTACACCATTTCCCTGGATACTTTCGACGTTTACATTGCGAGAGAGCGAGATTGATTTCATAGCCGGGACTCTTTATCCATAAAAATGTGAGATGCATTCAAAGTCTATCACTTGCATTATCTAAGGAATTAGACTTCTTCGAAAGTAATTTTACGCCGAAATGTGCACTTTGTACGGCTCAAAATTGAGACAATACGTAAGTATAGGTGGGAGTTTGAAACGGCGCGAAACTATGCTCTCAAACCATGCCCTTAAAGTATGCGCTTAAATATCACTATTAACGGGATTGAGTGTTTTATCTCTTAGTCATATCGCTGCATGACGGTTGAACTGGCTTTTTCGATGAAGTTCTGGATGTAATCATCTCTTTGTCCCTCGCGTACACCCAAATGGATCGATTTATGAATGCCTGTTTTGCCCATGCGAAGAATATGTAGGTTTAAACGCTGTTGATATTCCAAAGCCAGCCATTTGGGGAGTGCCGCGATCCCGCGCTCAGCGGCAACCATTTGCAGCATGATATCGGTTGTTTCTATGGTTTTGTGTTTGCGCGGTGCACAGTGCGCCGGCGCCAAAAACTGGGTAAAGACATCTAGACGCGATTGATCAACAGGGTAGGTAATCAGCACTTCCTGTGTTACTTGCTGAGGATCAACATGGTCAAACGCCGCGAGTGCACTTCGTCCGCTCGCCACCAGCACCTGTTCGTAATCAAACACGGATACGTATTCTATGCCTGGTTTAAGTAAGGGATCGGGCGTGACGAGCACATCAATCTCATGGCCAAACAATGCGCCCAAACCACCGAATTGGAACTTTTGTTTGACGTCAACATCCACATCCGGCCATTGATGTAAGAAAGGCTCAACCACCTTAAGCAACCACTGATAACAAGGGTGACACTCCATGCCGATGCGCAATGTACCGCGCTGGCCTTGAGCAAATTGTTTAAGCTGCTGTTCAGCGTGCTCGAACTGAGGAAGCATACGCTCAGATAGCGTAAGCAAGTACTCACCCGCTCGCGTGAAATGAAGCTGCCGTCCGGATTTTTGCCACAAGCTAATCCCGAGCTGGCTTTCTAGCTTTTTCATCGCATGGCTAATCGCGGACTGGGTGAGATAAAGCGTCTCTGCGGCTGCGGTAAGCGACCCTTGCTCTTTGATCGCTCGCAAAATATGAAGGTGGTGACGTTCTAACATGTCTATTCCATGACTAAAATTCATTGATTGATGAAATAATGCCATTTTAGTTCATAACGAGAAAGCCCTATGCTGAATTCAATCAAAAAGGAGGACGTATAGATGGCTAAAACTCATAATCTCGGCTTTCCACGTATCGGCGCCCAGCGCGAACTTAAATTTGCACTCGAGCGTTACTGGCGTGGCGAATCATCCCAACAAGACTTAACCGATCTTGCGAAAGATCTGCGCCGCAGTCACTGGCAACAACAAAGTGAACTCGACATCGCTCCCGTTGGCGACTTTTCATTTTATGACCATGTACTCGACACCAGCTTTTTAGTCGGCAATGTCCCTGACCGTGTGGCTGACCATCAAGATAACACCCTGGATAACTACTTCCGCGTCGCTCGTGGCCGCTCGGCAAACGATAGTGCTTGCCAGTGCGTGCATGCCGGTGAGATGACCAAATGGTTCGATACCAATTATCACTACATCGTGCCAGAGTTTACCGCGCAAACAACGTTTAGTCTTCATGCTGAAAATCTATTGACACAAATAGAAGAAGCCAAAATAACCGGTATAAACACCAAGCCAGTTTTAGTCGGCCCCGTGACTTACCTTTGGCTGGGCAAAGAAAAAGATGCATCGAACAAACTGGATCTGCTCGATAAGCTCTTGCCCGTGTATCAAACACTGCTGAGCAAACTGGCAGAAAAAGGCATTGAGTGGGTCCAAATCGACGAACCGATCTTAGTCACGGAGCTCGCGCCTGAATGGCAGACGGCACTAAAAACCGCGTATCGTGCATTAAGCCAAACCAGGGTCAAGTTATTGCTGGCGAGCTACTTCGGCGAGCAAGCTGAAAATCGTCCATTGGCGCAATCGTTGCCCGTTGACGGCTGGCACCTAGATGCTATTCGTGGCCGAGGGGATGTGGATGCATACCGTGAAACGCTTAGCGATCAGCACGTCCTGTCTCTGGGTATAATCAACGGTCGTAATATTTGGAAAACTAACCTTGATGCCACGTTAGAATGGCTCGAACCGATTCATCAATCTCTGGGGGATCGCCTCTGGCTCGCGCCTTCTTGCTCTTTGCTTCATGTGCCAGTCGATTTGGCGAGCGAACAAAAGCTCGATCCTGAAGTAAAAAACTGGCTCGCCTTTGCCCATCAAAAGCTAGAGGAGCTGGATGTACTCGCGCGCGCCCTTAATCACGGCCGTCAAACCGTTCAGCCCGCGCTGGACAATAACCGTGAGGCAATCGAAAGCCGTCAGCAATCACCACGTGTACACAACCCTAAGGTGCAAGCCGCATTAGCAGCGATTACACCACAATTAGGGACACGGCAGCGTCCGTTTGCAGAGCGCATTCGCTTGCAACACGAGCAGCTCAACCTGCCACGCTTCCCGACCACCACCATAGGCTCATTTCCACAAACCAGTGCCATTCGCCAAACGCGCTTGCAATACAAGAAGGGCGACATTGATGCCGCCACTTATCAAGACATTATGCGCAAAGAGATCGCCCATGCGGTGGAAAAGCAAGAAGCGTTAGGGCTCGATGTGTTAGTGCATGGCGAGGCTGAGCGTAATGATATGGTGGAGTACTTTGGCGAACAGCTAGATGGGTATGTGTTCAGTCAGTTTGGCTGGGTGCAATCGTATGGCTCTCGCTGCGTGAAGCCGCCGATTTTGTTTGGTGATATTGAACGTCCGAAAGCGATGACAGTGGAATGGACCCAGTACGCGCAATCTCTGACTGATAAGCCGCTGAAAGGCATGCTTACCGGACCGGTCACCATACTTAATTGGTCATTTGTGCGTGATGATCAGCCACGATCACAGACCTGTGACCAGCTGGCGCTGGCGATCCGCCAAGAAGTGCAGGATCTTGAGAAAGCTGGCACTCAAATCATTCAAATAGATGAAGCGGCGCTGCGTGAAGGTTTACCTTTGCGTCGCAGTGAGTGGCAAAATTACCTCGATTGGGCAATCAACGCGTTTAAAATTGCCGCCAACGGTGTGAGTGACGAGACGCAAATCCATACCCATATGTGTTATTCCGAGTTTAACGATATCATCGCATCCATCGCGGATATGGACGCCGACGTGATCACCATAGAAACCTCTCGCTCGGATATGGAACTGTTGGACGCATTTGATCACTTTGACTATCCCAATGACATTGGCCCTGGCGTGTATGACATTCACTCCCCCAATACGCCAAGCCAAGCGCAAATTGTTGGGTTAATGGAAAAAGCCGCCGCCCGTATTCCTGCAGAAAGATTGTGGGTGAACCCAGATTGCGGCCTAAAAACCCGCCAATGGGATGAGGTTATCCCGGCATTAGAAAACATGGTTGCAGCGGCGAAAGCGCTTCGTCAGTGACGCTGCATCAGTAGCGCGAAGATCAAAACATCGTCAAACAAAAAACGCGCCACGGATTGCTCCGGTGGCGCGTTTTTTATATAAAGAAAAGGGAGCCTGAGCTCCCTTTTCTCCAGAATCTTAGCGACGGATGCCTAGACGCTTGATAACGTCCAAGTAACGGTCAACACTGTTCTTTTTCAGGTAGTCCAGCAGCTTACGACGACGTGAAACCATGCGTAGCAGGCCACGGCGGCTGTGGTGGTCACCTTTGTGCTCAGCGAAGTGCGATTGCAGATCGTTGATTGATGCGGTCAAAAGGGCGATTTGAACTTCCGGTGAACCCGTGTCGTTCTCGGTTTTGCCAAAATCAGCAACGATTTGTGCTTTTGCTTCTGCAGTCAGAGACATAATGCTCTCCTAATAAGAGTGTGTGATTATCATGCACCAGCCAATCTCTGATTCAGCCGGTGCCCGAAGGCGCGTATTCTACTGACTTTCGTCTAAGGTAGCAATCTATCCACGCCGCTTTTTCCGTTAAACACGCGCAAATGGCAGCGTGTTTTTTAGCCTGCTTCCGGCTGGCGACTGGCCACTAAACGACGTGGCGCCACCAAGCCATCGGCGTCAATTTCACCAACACCAATAAAGTGACGTTCCTCGCCCGCGGTTAAGCGAACAAAGCCACTGGTAGGTGCATTCGGCACCTGTACCGCTTGGCCTTGTAAGGCATAGCTGGCCATTACCGGCAACAAGTTGATTTCTCGCAAGTCTTGTACCGCGGTATCAAGTGGGAGTAACAAAGGATCCAGCAACTGCTTAGGTTGGATATCTTGTTCTCTGGCTTCATTCAACAAGCTTTCGAGCTGCTCTAATGTCACCATCTGGCGCGTCGGATAGCCAGAAACACCCGTGCGACGCAGTGCGGTGACGTGGGCACCACAGCCTAGCATTTCCCCAAGATCATCGACGATGGTTCGAATGTAAGTGCCTTTAGAACAATGGACTTCCATCTCAATCTCATCACCTTCAAAGCGCAACAATTCAATTTGATGAACATGAATCGTACGCGCTTCACGCGGTACTTCAATGCCTTGACGCGCATATTCATACAAAGGCTTACCTTGATATTTGAGCGCGGAGAACATCGATGGGATCTGCTGGGTTTCACCGCGGAACTTAGCAATACAGCGCTCCAGCAATCCTAAATTGACTTTTACATCGCGGGTTTCTACCACTTCACCATCGGCGTCTGAGGTATTGGTGCGCTGACCCAATTTTGCCACCACCCGATAACGTTTGTCGGCATCCAGCAAAAACTGAGAGAACTTGGTCGCTTCACCTAGGCAAATTGGCAACATGCCCGTTGCAAGCGGATCCAAGGCTCCAGTGTGTCCTGCTTTCTCGGCAAAAAAGATACGTTTTACTTTCTGCAGAGCATCATTAGAGGTTATGCCCGTGGGTTTATCGAGTAGGATAATCCCATCAACGGGGCGACCTCGACGACGTTGACGACGCGCCATCTTTTATTCCTCACCTTTGTCATCATCATCACGGCGCTCATTATCACTGCGCACCGCTTTGCTCACCAGGTTCGAGATACGAATACCTTCAGTCAGCGACTCATCAAATACAAAAGTCAGTTCCGGCGTGATACGTAAACGAATTGCCTTACCGACCAATGAGCGAATGTATCCGCTCGCTTCATTGAGTGCCTTTAGGCTCTCGGTTGGTGCTTGTTCGTCAACGGTTAAAAAGGTGACGAAGACTTTGGCGTAAGCAAGGTCACGCGAGATTTGGACGTCAGAGACGGTCACCATACCGATACGTGGATCTTTCACTTCACGCTGCAAGATCAGTGCAATTTCTTTTTGCAACTGATGGGCGACGCGGTCCGTCCGGCTAAAATCTTTACCCATTTTCTTTTCTCTCAACAAAATGGGGGTAAGCGCATGCGCCTCCCCCCACGGTGTATCCAAACGACCTGGCTGTTTTTAAACGCTTAATTAGTCAATTGAGCGCTGAATTTCAACCGTTTCAAAGACTTCGATTTGGTCACCAACGCGAACATCATTGTAGTTCTTCACGCCAATACCACACTCGTAGCCTTTCTTCACTTCGTTCACATCATCTTTAAAGCGACGCAGTGATTCCAACTCCCCTTCGTAGATAACCACGTTATCACGCAGAACACGAATTGGGTTGTTACGCTTAATCAAGCCTTCAGACACCTGACACCCGGCAATTGCGCCTAGTTTTGGTGACTTAAAGACATCGCGAACTTCTGCCAAACCAATGATTTCTTGTTTGAACTCAGGCGCAAGCATACCGCTCATCGCTTGTTTCACTTCATCAATCATGGTGTAGATAACAGAATAGTAGCGAAGATCTAAGCTTTCATTCTCGATAGTCTTACGTGCGGTCGCATCGGCACGCACGTTAAAGCCACAAATGATCGCGTTCGATGCCGCTGCCAGTACCGCGTCGGTTTCAGTAATACCGCCCACGCCGGAACCAACAATCTTCACTTTGACTTCGTCAGTTGACAGTTTAACCAGTGAATCGGCAATTGCCTCAATCGAACCTTGTACATCGGCTTTCAGAACGATGTTGAGCTCAGAGACTTCACCTTCTTCCATGTTCGAGAACATGTTTTCCAGTTTGGCTTTTTGCTGACGCGCCAGTTTCACATCACGGAATTTACCTTGACGATAAAGTGCCACTTCACGGGCTTTCTTCTCGTCACGTACAACCGTAGCTTCATCACCGGCGGCAGGGACACCTGACAGACCTAAGATCTCAACCGGAATGGATGGACCAGCATGTTCGATGTCTTGGCCGTTCTCATCACGCATCGCACGAACACGACCGTATTCAAGGCCACAAAGTACAATATCGCCTTTATTCAAGGTACCTTCTTGAACCAAGACAGTCGCAACAGGACCACGGCCTTTATCCAGACGAGATTCAACCACAACGCCACGCGCCATGCCTTTCTCAACCGCTTTCAGCTCAAGGACTTCTGATTGCAACAAGATGGACTCGAGCAAGGTATCAATGTTTTCACCCTGTTTCGCAGAGACGTGAACAAAGATGTTCTCACCGCCCCACTCTTCTGGGATAACATCATACTGCGCGAGCTCATTCTTGACGCTGTCAGGGTTAGCACCTTCTTTGTCCATCTTGTTGACGGCAACAATCAAAGGTACACCCGCGGCTTTGGCGTGTTGAATCGCTTCTTTGGTTTGTGGCATCACACCATCATCGGCCGCAACCACCAACACAACGATATCCGTCGCACCCGCACCACGTGCACGCATCGCGGTAAACGCTGCGTGTCCTGGCGTATCCAGGAAGGTGATCATACCGTTATCAGTTTGTACATGGTACGCACCGATATGCTGAGTAATACCGCCAGCTTCACCCGTTGCAACGTGTGCTTTACGGATGTAGTCGAGCAAGGATGTCTTACCGTGGTCAACGTGACCCATGATAGTAACAACCGGTGCACGCGGTGCCATAGGTGCATCGTTATCACGATCAGAGAGTACGGCCTCTTCCAGCTCATTCTCTCTGCGCAGGATAACTTTGTGACCCATTTCTTCCGCGACAAGCTGTGCGGTTTCTTGGTCAATCACCTGGTTAATGGTCGCCATTGCACCCATTTTCATCATGGTTTTAATGACTTCTGCACCTTTCACCGCCATTTTATTCGCGAGCTCAGCAACCGTAATGGTTTCACCGATCTCGACTTCGCGGTTTACTTTCTGGGCAGGTTTTTTAAAGCCATGCTGCATCGAAGACGGCTTAGCCATACGGCCTTTGCCTTTACCACCTTTGCCACGACGGCCTCGGGGGTTTTTGTCTTCTGTTGCAGTGGCTTTTTTCTTTTTCTTACGACGCGGCGCGGCCGTTTCTTCGCGGCGATCCGCTTCGTCTTCCGCTTCGCGGGCATATTCGGAGGTAACCGTATGGTGGTCAGCCGCCTCCATGGTACTTAGCGCTTTGTCTTGATCTGACCAGCGCTCTTGATTTGCTTCTGCCATTTTGCGTGCCTCTTCTAACTGCCGCTGACTTTCTTCTTCAGCTTTACGCTTGGCTTCCTCTTCCTGGCGACGCTTAAGTTCATCAGCTTCTTTCTTCGCTTGCGCATCAGCAGCACGAGTGGCAGCAGTATCCGCTGCGTCGTCTTCAGGCTGCTCAGATTTTGGTTGCGCTTGCGGCTTGGCTTCACGCTTAGCTTTTTCTTCAGCTTCGCGTTTGGCTTTCTCTTGTGCTTCACGCTTGGCTTTTTCTTCGGCCTCACGTTTCGCTTTCTCTTCTGCTTCGCGTTTTGCTTGCTCTTCAGCTTCTAGACGCGCTTTTTCTTCGGCTTCGCGTTGGGCTTGCTCTTCCGCTTCTTGCGCTGACTTTTGGTCTTCAAGCTCGCTACGCTTCACATAAGTGCGCTTTTTACGCACTTCAACTTGGACATCTTTGTTTTTTCCGCCAGCCCCTGACACGCTCAGTGTGCTACGTTTCTTGCGCTGAAGCGTCAGACGCGTCGGAGCATTGCCGTTGTCACCATGCTCACGCTTTAAATGCGTCAACAAAGCTTGTTTTTCATCTTGGCTTACCTGATCGTCCGCCGATTTTTGCATACCAGCTTCTTTAAACTGCTTCAGCAGACGATCAACCGGCGTATCAATTTCCTTCGCCAGTGTATGTACTGTAACCTCTGACATTCTGCTCCTCCTTTGCCGTCTTTACGCTTCGTCGCTGAACCAGCAGATATTACGCGCTGCCATAATAAGCTCGCCTGCACTGGTTTCGTCCAATCCATCAATATCTAACAGATCGTCAGTGCCTTGATCAGCAAGATCTTCCAGCGTCTTCACGCCTTTCGCGGCCAGTTTAAAGGCCATCTCACGAGAAAGGCTGTCTAATGCCAGCAGATCTTCGGCAGGTTCAGCGTCTCCCAGCGATTCTTCTTGTGCGAGCGCGATGGTGGTCAACGCTTCTTTCGCACGTGCGCGCAAAATGTCGACAGTATCTTCGTCTAAGCCGTCAATTTCGAGCATTTCGCTGGTTGGCACATAGGCCACTTCTTCAAGGGTGGTGAAACCTTCTTCCACCAAGGTTTGTGCAAAGTCTTCGTCAATATCGAGATATTTAACAAACAGCTCTAACGAAGCTTGTGCTTCTTCTTGGTGTTTTTTCTGGAGGTCTTCAACCGTCATCACGTTCAGTTCCCAACCGGTCAGTTGAGAGGCCAAACGCACGTTTTGTCCGTTACGCCCAATCGCTTGCGCCAGGTTATCAGCCTCGACGGCAATATCCATGGAGTGGGTATCTTCATCGACGATGATAGAGGCGACGTCTGCAGGCGCCATGGCATTGATCACGAATTGGGCAGGATTATCGTCCCAAAGTACGATGTCAATACGCTCGCCACCCAGTTCAGTTGATACCGCTTGTACACGTGCACCACGCATCCCCACACACGCACCGACGGGATCGATACGTTTGTCGTTGGTTTTCACAGCAATTTTAGCGCGTGAAGCAGGATCGCGGGCAGCGCCCATCAGCTCAATCATCTCTTCGCCAATTTCTGGCACTTCGATGCGGAATAGCTCACTGAGCATTTCTGGCTTGGAGCGCGTCATGAACAATTGGAAGCCTCGCGCTTCAGGACGCACAGCATACAACAGACCACGTACTCGGTCGCCAGGACGGAAGTTTTCACGAG
The DNA here is from genome assembly GCF_013366455.1 of Salinivibrio sp. EAGSL. Classification (NCBI taxonomy): domain Bacteria; kingdom Pseudomonadati; phylum Pseudomonadota; class Gammaproteobacteria; order Vibrionales; family Vibrionaceae; genus Salinivibrio; species Salinivibrio sp. EAGSL. The sequence goes on from NZ_JABWMG010000012.1 coordinate 72,183, forward strand.
GGAGTTGATCATCACGTTGGATAACCGCTTCCGCGTTGTTTCCTAAGTCGACAATGATAACATCGCGATTGACTTTTTTGACCACACCGGTGACAAGCTCACCTTCGTTGTCCATGAACTGCTCAACCACTTGTGCACGCTCAGCTTCACGCACTTTTTGTACGATCACTTGCTTAGCGGTTTGGGTGGTAATGCGGTCGAAGACAACCGATTCAATTTGATCTTCTACAAACCCGCCTAGTTCGAGGGTTTCATCATCATATTGGGCCGCTTCCAACGTGATTTCACGCGTTGGCTGGGTGACTTCATCGACGACAAGCCAACGACGGAAGGTGTCGAATTCACCGGATTTGCGATCAATGGCGACACGCACATCGATTTCGGCCTCGTACTTCTTTTTGGTTGCCGTTGCCAGCGCGGTTTCCAGTGCTTCGAAAATACGCTCTCGTGGAACGGCTTTTTCGTTTGAGACCGCTTCGACAACAGCCAAGATTTCTTTATTCATCTACTAATGCCTCATTTACTCTTAAAATGAAGGAACCAGGTTTGCTTTGGCGATGTTACTCAAGGCAAACGCCTCATCTTGGCCGTCCACGCGAACCGTGATGGTATCGCCATCGACAGAAAGGATTTCGCCTTTCCACTTACGGCGGTTTTGCATAGCCATTTTCAGCACGATGTTCACTTCATGCCCGATGAATTGCTGATAGTGATCAGCGGTGAACAGTGGACGATCAACACCTGGAGATGACACCTCTAGGTTGTACGCCACTGTGATTGGGTCTTCCACATCCATTACCGCGCTCACTTGACGGCTCACATCGGCACAATCGTCCACCGTGATACCATTTTCATGGTCAATAAAGATACGCAGTGTTGAATGCTGGCCAGCTCGAACAAATTCAAGCCCAACCAACTCATAATCCAACGCCTCAACAGGCGCGGTTAAAAGTTCAGCCAGTTGTTTCTCTAATCCTGTCATTCCAAACCCCAGAAATAAAAAAAGGGCTTAAAAGCCCAGTTACTATCCGAATGGTCTTCTTCAGATAACAAAAAACCCCGAAAATCGGGGTTTAATGTAACTGGACCCTGATGCTATGCCATCAACATAAGTCGTTAGCATAGCCGTTATTGCTGGTGTCGGAATCATCGCAACAATAACGAGAGAGTAACTCTCTACACAAAGGCTTATTGGTCCGCTTCGTGCTGCCCCGAGGGCAAAAAGGCTAGCACGTGGCTAGCCCGGTCAGCGTGGCTTTGACAACAAACGCTGACGCGTTATTCAGTTTAGCCGTTATTTAAACAACAAACTTAAAATTGGTTGCGGGAGACGGATTTGAACCGCCGACCTTCGGGTTATGAGCCCGACGAGCTACCAAACTGCTCCATCCCGCGTCCGATTCGCGATAATTATATCGCTTTTTACAACAAAGGTGCAAGTGATTGCCCTTTGTGAACTTGGTGCCGAGAGCGGGACTTGAACCCGCACGCCTATAAAGGCACTACCCCCTCAAGATAGCGTGTCTACCAATTCCACCACCTCGGCTCAATTCTTACTGAGGAATCTCACTGTTATCAACAGGGATTTCATCCTCTTTTGGCGCAGCTTGCTGTTGTGTAGCAGGCTCGCTTAAATCTTCAAAACCGCTTTTTGCTTTAGGGTCATGCGCTGTCAAGTTGCCGAGCACAAGACTCAGTGCGAAAAACGCGATTGCAAAACCGGTTGTCATTCGGGTTAAAAAGTTTCCAGAGCCGCCAGAGCCAAACACGGTGTTTGATGCCCCAGCCCCGAATGAGGCTCCCATATCTGCGCCTTTACCTTGCTGAACCAGAACCAGGCCAATTACACCGATTGCGGCCAACAGATAAATCACAAGTAGAATTTCGTACATGGTTCCACCTATGCTCCAGGTTGTTGAGCCGGCAGTGTTACTTCTCAGCCAGCGCAGCCCCCTTTGTTGGGAGCGGGTGAATACTAGCGAAAGCGCGGTGATGAAACAAGAGAAATTTACAAAAAACCTTGATTTCGACGTCGTTTGCGCAATCTATGACCACCCGCCCTTTATTATTAACAGTTCGCCTTCACCGCCTCTGCGATTTCAAGTGCGTAGGCGTTCACGTTATCGGCATCCGGTCCTTCGACCATCACCCGAATCAAAGGCTCAGTGCCTGATTTGCGCAGCAACACGCGCCCCTGCTCACCCAGTTTATTTTCCACTGCGGCTTTGGCAGCCAGTACGGGCTCACTTTGTAGTGGGTCGACACTGCCACTAAAGCGCACGTTTTCTAGTACTTGTGGCAATAACGTCATGCCATCGCTTAACGCTTTTAAATCCATTCCCGTGGCGGCAACACTGGCCAGTACCTGCAATGCCGCCACAATGCCGTCTCCGGTGGTGACTTTATCCAAGACAATCACATGGCCTGAATTTTCCGCACCAATTCGCCAGCCTTTTTCTTGGAGTAGCTCCATCACATAGCGATCGCCGACTTTGGCACGTGCGAATGGGATCCCGAGCGATTGTAATGCCAACTCCATGCCCATGTTGGTCATCAAAGTGCCAACCACGCCGCCTTTCAGCTCACCACGGCGTAAACTTTCGCGCGCGATGATGTAGGCAATTTGGTCGCCATCGATTTTATTGCCAAGATGATCAACCATGATCACACGATCACCGTCACCATCAAAGGCTACCCCAAGGTCTGCTTTTTCTTCCAACACGCGTTGCTGCAGCGCGCGTACATCGGTAGCCCCCACTTCATCATTGATATTGGTCCCGTTTGGCGCACAGCCAATGGTCAGCACGTCTGCCCCTAATTCACGAAAAACAGAGGGGGCAATGTGATACGTCGCACCATGGGCGCAATCAAGGACAATTTTTAAGCCACTCAGGCTTAACGCACTGGGGAAGGTGCCTTTACAGAATTCGATGTAACGTCCGGCCGCATCGTTGATGCGGCTTGCTTTGCCCAATTCGGCAGATTCGACACAAGTGAGTGTTTTTTCGAGTTCCGCTTCGATCGCAAGCTCAACATCATCGGGAAGTTTGGTGCCCTCTGAGGAGAAGAATTTAATGCCGTTGTCGTAATGCGGGTTATGTGAGGCAGAAATAACGATCCCTGCTTCAGCGCGAAACGTTTGAGTCAGATACGCAATCGCCGGCGTTGGCATAGGGCCAGTGAAGGCAGCTTCTAAGCCTGCTGCGGATAAGCCTGATTCGAGTGCAGACTCAAGCATGTAGCCCGATATTCGAGTATCTTTACCAATCAGCACTTTGCGGGTGCCTTGTTGCGACAAGACGCGCCCGGCGGCCCAACCTAGTTTGAGCATAAACTCTGGGGTGATCGGAAATTCACCCACCTTACCGCGCACACCATCTGTGCCAAAGTATTTACGTTCTGCCATTGTTTTTATTCTCCTGGTGCTTCATTTTCTTGCATCGTCAACGCCACGACCTTGAGCGCATCGGCCGTCTCTTTAACATCGTGAACACGGATAATCTGTGCGCCTTTCACTGCCGCTAACGTGGCACAAGCGATGCTGCCACCTAGCACGTCGTGAGGTGTTTTATCTAGCGCTTTGTAAATCATAGATTTGCGCGACATCCCCGCCAAGATCGGCAAACCAAAGTGATGGAAATGATCTAATTGTGCGAGCAACTGATAGTTGTGTGCCAAGGTTTTACCAAATCCATAGCCCGGATCCAAAATGATATTTTGCCTGATAACGCCAGCATCCAGGCAAGCATCTATTCGCTGGTTTAGAAATTGTATTACGTCTTGGATAACATCCGTGTAGTCGGGTGCCGCTTGCATGGTTCTAGGCTGGCCCTGCATGTGCATGATGCACACAGGTACCTGGAGATCGGCAGCGGCAGTCAATGCGCCAGGCTCTCTGAGCGCGCGAACATCATTAATCAGGTTCGCGCCAGCTTCGACAGCGGCGCGCATGACCGCAGCTTTGCTGGTATCAATCGAGATCCAACAATCCGATCGCTCGCGGATAGCTTTTATCACTGGCACAACACGATTAATTTCGTCTTGCTCTGCCACATCAGCGGCACCAGGACGGGTCGACTCGCCCCCAATATCGATAATCGTCGCGCCATCAGCCAGCATCTGTCGTGCCCGCTCAACAGCTTTGCTTTGTTGTTGAAACAATCCGCCATCAGAGAAAGAGTCCGGCGTGACATTGAGGATCCCCATAACGACGGGGCTATCAAGAGACAGGGTTTTATTCTGGTGTGTTATTTCCATGCGTTTACTTCCAAGCACGATCAAAAAAACCCCGACGTATCGGGGTTTGTATTACTGTTGGTTTACGCTTCAGATTGGTTTTCTGAATCTAACGGCTTTTGTTTTTTATCATCTGATTGTTCATCAGATGCTTTCGTCGCTGATTCATCCGGTTTTTTGGGCGTGTCATCCGATGAAGACCCCCCGTCACCGCCTTCCCAACCTGCAGGCTCGCGAACATCACGACGGGCCATCAAGTCATCGATTTGTGCCGCATCGATGGTCTCGTATTTCATCAACGCATCTTTCATCGAATGCATGATATCGAGATTGTCTGCCAAGATTTGTTTTGCACGGTCGTAGTTACTGTCAATGATTTGACGGATCTCTCCATCAATCAAGCGCGCCGTTTCGTCCGAAATATGCTTGGTCTGTGCCATTGAACGGCCAAGGAAAACTTCGCCTTCCTCTTCCGCATAGAGCAATGGACCTAGTTTCTCTGAAAAGCCCCATTGCGTGACCATTTTACGAGCAATTTCTGTTGCGCGTTCAATGTCATTGGATGCCCCGGTCGAGACTTTGTCTTTTCCGTAAATCAGCTCTTCGGCTAAACGACCGCCATAAAGGCTTGAGATCATCGAGTTCAGGTGCTGACGCGACATGCTGATGCGGTCCTGCTCAGGCAGGTACATGGTTACACCCAATGCGCGTCCACGTGGGATGATCGAGACTTTGTAGACAGGATCATGTTCCGGCACTAAACGTCCAACAATGGCATGGCCTGCTTCGTGATAGGCAGTCGACTCTTTGATTTCTTCTGACATCACCATCGAACGGCGCTCTGCACCCATCATGATTTTGTCTTTAGCCAGTTCAAACTCGACCATGGAGACCACACGCTTGTTACCGCGAGCCGAGAACAATGCCGCCTCGTTGACCAAGTTAGCTAAATCGGCCCCTGAGAACCCTGGGGTACCACGTGCAATAAGCGATGCATCGACATCATTGCCGAGGGGGACTTTGCGCATGTGCACTTTTAGAATATGCTCACGGCCGCGGACATCAGGCAAGCTCACCACGACTTGGCGGTCAAAACGCCCCGGACGTAATAAAGCAGGATCCAAGACATCAGGACGGTTCGTCGCGGCGATAACAATCACCCCTTCGTTCCCTTCAAAGCCGTCCATTTCGACCAGCATTTGGTTAAGGGTTTGTTCACGCTCATCGTGACCGCCGCCTAAGCCAGCGCCACGTTGACGACCCACCGCATCGATCTCATCGATAAAGATAATACACGGCGCCGCTTTCTTGGCTTGCTCAAACATATCACGGACACGTGATGCACCGACACCCACGAACATTTCGACGAAGTCAGAGCCGGAAATGGTGAAGAAAGGCACTTTCGCTTCGCCTGCAATGGCCTTCGCCAGCAAGGTTTTACCCGTACCCGGAGGCCCTACCATCAATACACCGGTTGGAATTTTACCGCCCAGTTTTTGGAATCGGCTTGGATCACGCAGGTAATCTACCAGCTCTTTGACGTCTTCTTTTGCTTCGTCACAACCAGCGACATCGGTGAACGATGTTTTGACCTGCTCTTCGCTCATCATTTTGGCTTTTGATTTACCAAATGACATAGCGCCTTTGCCGCCCCCGCCTTGCATCTGACGCATGAAGAATATCCATACCCCGATAAGCAACAGCATAGGGAACCACGAGATGAAGATAGATGCCAACATGCTTGGCTCTTCTGGTGGTGTCCCTTTGACACTGACATTTTTGTTAAGCAAGTCATCTAACAACTTTGGATCGTTCATAACAGGCATGTAGGTGACATAATTCGAGCCGTCACGTCGGGTGACACTCAGCTCGCGATCGTCAAATTTTACTTCCTGTATTTGATCGTTGCCGATTTCGCGTACGAAAGAGGTATAGTCGACTTGACGACCGGCGTTGTCACCTGGTCCAAAACTTTGGAACACAGACATTAAGACAACGGCGATAACCAGCCACAGAATCAAGTTTTTTGCCATGTCACTCAAGGTGTTAGCCTCGCATAACTGAGATAGATAAATGTAAGGGTACTACAGTTTATAACCTGTAGCCACAATGTAGACCTCTCGCGACCGTGCGCGGGATGAGTCGGGTTTACGAATTTTGACCGCTGTAAACATTTTACGGACTTCGGCCAGATAATGATCAAAGCCTTCTCCTTGAAATACTTTTACCACGAAGCAGCCTTTGGGGCCTAACACTTCCCGGCACATATCCAACGCCAGCTCCACCAAATACATCGCACGCGGTTGGTCTGCCGCCTGGTTGCCACTCATGTTCGGCGCCATGTCAGACATCACCACGTCAACCATGTCAGGTTGTATACGATCAAGAAGGGCATCAAGAACGGTTTGTTCACGAAAATCGCCTTGGAGAAAGCTGACGCCTGGCATCGAATCCATCGGTAAGATGTCGCACGCGATCACTTGGCCTTCATCGCCGACTTGCGTCGCCGCATACTGCGACCATCCGCCAGGCGCGGCCCCTAAATCGACCACTGTCATACCGGGCTTTAAGATGCGATCTTTTTGCTGGATTTCTTCCAGTTTAAAGATAGCGCGTGAGCGATAACCTTTTTTTTGCGCTTCGTGCACATACTTATCGTCAAAGTGTTCTTTCAGCCAACGTCCTGAGCTAGCTGAATGCTTTTTGTTCGCCATGTTGTTCCTAACCAAACCCTATTATTGGCAACGCATTATCATAAAATTCAATCGATTGCGCACTGAATGTTATTATTAAAGGTAGCTCAAAAGCGGCTATCTAGATAATTCGGTTGCCATGGAGCGTCTTTATACTGTTTCAGTTTGTGATGAGATGGCGTTAGAATGGCATGTTTTCAACCCCTAGCAAATAGAAATCGAGCCAACATGAAACTCAGCACCAAACAAAAACAGTATCTCAAAGGACTGGCTCACCAGCTTAAGCCTGTAGTCTTAATGGGCGCCAATGGCTTAACCGAAGCCGTGGTCGCTGAAATTGAGCTTGCGCTTGACCACCATGAATTGATCAAAGTGAAAGTCGCATCAGAAGACCGCGAGACCAAAAACCTGATTGTCGACGCTATCATTCGTGAAACTGGCGCCGAAAAAGTGCAGGTTATCGGCAAAACACTGGTGATTTACCGTCAAAGCGAAGAGCGTAAAATCACATTACCACGCAAATAGTTTGGGTGGCCTTAGTGGTTTGCCGCACTTGCGCTGAAGCATAACAAAAAAGGCCGCGTCGCGGCCTTTTTACTGTTGAAAACTCAGCGAAAAGTTACATCTCGTAACACTTTACTTAGACGTAATCGACGCTGCCAATCTCAAATTCTTTCACACCACCCGGTGTGGTGATGCTCACTTCTTCGCCTTCTTCTTTACCAATTAAGCCTCGGGCAATCGGTGAGTTCACTGAAATAAGGTTGGCTTTAATGTCCGCCTCATCATCACCCACGATACGATAGGTCAGTTCTTCGTCGGTATTGATGTCAATCACAGTCACGGTAGCACCAAAAATCACTTTGCCATTATTCGGCATTTTGGTGACATCAATCACTTGAGCGACCGATAGTTTGTATTCAATATCGCGGATTTGCGCTTCACAAATCCCCTGCTCTTCTCGCGCAGCATGATATTCCGCGTTTTCTTTTAAATCACCCAGCTCACGCGCCTCTGCAATGGCGTTAGAGATCTCTGGGCGACGTTTGGTCAACTTGTCCAGCTCTTCTCGTAGCAGCTGCTCGCCGCGTACGGTCATTGGCACTTTATCCATAAATGACATTACCTCTTTCAATCCACAGCAAAGGGATTTTGGCAAAACAAAGCCACGCCCAAACAAAAATTTGGGCGCGGCGGAATTCAACGCTTTTTTTCGATTGTAAACAAGAATTGGCGCAAAATCATCTCTGATCCGGCAATAGCGTGACCGACCAGCCGGTGATTGTCCAGCAGGTGAGGTGTATCAGGCCTGCGTGCGGCTTGTCTTCAAGGCTGGACAGGGTAGGATAAACACGATGCAATAACACAAAGGCTCTCACTCATGATTCGCGCTCTTTTTCGCTGCCTAGCACCGATACGTTGCCTAGCGGTTATTTTCTGCCTCGCACTTAGCGTATTATTCACGACATCACTAGCTTATGCATCGAATCAGCTGACGATTGAACAGCTGACCCCTTTATTGCCCAAAGGCAGTCAGGCCGCCTTGTGGGTCAGCGATCCCCAACACACACAACCGCAGCTTAGTCAGCAAGTGGATGCATTGCTTCCCCCTGCGAGTACACAAAAGCTACTCACCGGGCTCGCCGCTCGCCTTTATTTACCGAGTACCTTCCGTTTCTCGACACGGCTGGTACAAGCTGGCGATGACATCGCGCTTATTTTTAATGGCGATCCCTTATTAACTCGCAAAGATATTCGTCAGCTACTTAGTCAACTGCCTCGTCGAGGGCTGGATAATATCAATCATCTTTACCTGGACGGCCAAGCCTTCGCCGGTCGCTCTCGCGCCCCCGGATGGCCTTGGGATATTCTCGCCGTCTGTTACAGCGCTCCCTCAACTGCAATAACACTGGATCATAATTGTGTGCAGGGGGCAATATACAGCCAGCCCGATCAAGTACAAACACGCGTTCATGTTCCTCGTCATCAGCCAATTTCAGTGACTAGCGACGCCCTTACGGTGACAGAAGAACAGCAAACAGCGCGTCACTGCGGGCTTGATTTAACCGCCACCGCGGATAATCAGTATCACTTTTCTGGCTGTCTTGCCCACCGGGACAGGCCGCTGCCATTAAATTTTGCGGTTCAAACCCCTTCCGCCTATGTGAAAGCCATTGTTGCCGATGAGCTCGCACGATTGAATGTGCACCTCAATGGTCAAATTCTGGTCGCACCGGCTCCTAGCCAACATCGTGAACTTGCCCGCCATCACTCTGTCCCGTTACCGTCACTGCTGACCACCATGCTGCGAGACTCAGACAACTTGATTGCGGATAACCTTTTGAAAGCGCTCGGGCGGCGCTATTTTCAGCAGCCGGGATCTTACCGCAATGGCGTCGCGGCAGTTAAAGCCATCTTGCAAAAGGCAGGGATCGACCTATCCCGCGCGATCTTAGTGGATGGATCCGGTTTATCCCGAAACAACCGTTTAAGCGCGCGCCAGTTGGCCAGTGTTCTTCACTATATCTCGACGCACCCTGAGCTGGGACTGATTGATATGCTCCCCACGGCAGGCATGGATGGCACACTTAAGTATCGGCAAAGTGTCCGACACGCGCCGATTAAAGGGCGATTAAAAGCCAAGAGCGGCTCGCTTTATGGCAGTTTTAACTTGGCCGGTTTACTAGAGGATGACACCGGGCAGGCGCATATTGTGGTGCAGTTAGTCAGTCATTATCACCCGGATGAAGACGCGTTACCTGACAATGTACCCGCACCGATCACCCAATTTGAACGTGAGTTTTATCACGCATTGATCCGTGGCCAGCTCGTACCTGCTTTCGCTCGCGCTCAGCCATGAACGCGCGATAAGAAAGACCCGCCAAAAAGGCGGGTCTGATGGCTGCTTATTGACGTCTCATCGGGTTAAGACTTGGTCAGTACTCGTGCGTGCAGCGATTGCACCGGATTCACTTTGGTGGTGTCGGCCGCCGTTAACGCCATGCACGTGGCGAAGGCCGCATTCAGTGTGGTGGTATAATTGACCTTGGCGGCCAGCGCACCACGACGTAAGACTTTTGAATCTTCAATCGCTTGGCGCCCCTCGGTGGTATTGACAATATAGCTATACTCACCGTTTTTGATGCGGTCAAGAATGTGCGGACGTCCTTCGTGCACTTTGTTGACAAGGCGCGGATTGATCCCCGCTTCTCCCAGAATAACGGCAGTGCCGTGGGTGGCATCAAGCTCAAAGCCAAGTTTCAGCAACTTCGCGGCCAGGTCGACCACGCGCTGCTTATCATTATTGCGAACCGACAACAAAGCTCGCCCGCTTTCGCTATAGGCTTTGCCACAGGCTAAATCCGCTTTAGCAAACGCTTCAGCAAAGGTATCGCCCACACCCATCACTTCACCGGTTGAGCGCATTTCGGGCCCAAGTAAAGGATCCACGCCTGGGAACTTATTAAACGGGAGTACCACCTCTTTCACGGAATAGTAAGGTGGAATCACTTCGTTCACGAACCCTTGCTCGGCAAGTGATTGTCCTGCCATCACTCGAGCAGCAATTTTCGCCAGCGGCACTCCTGTCGCTTTAGACACAAATGGAACCGTTCGTGCAGCCCGCGGGTTTACTTCAATCAGATAAATTTCATCATCTTTCACCGCAAACTGGGTATTCACCAAGCCGCGTACACCAAGCTCTAAGGCTAATTTACGTACTTGTTCACGCATCCGATCTTGAACGTCATCGCTCAACGTATACGCTGGTAGTGAACACGCCGAATCGCCCGAGTGCACTCCCGCTTGCTCAATGTGCTCCATAATGCCACCAATGACAACGATGTCACCGTCACACACGGCATCAATATCTACTTCGGTCGCGTCATCAAGGAAGTGATCGAGCAAGACGGGAGATTCATGCGACACACTCACGGCCTCATTAAAGTAGCGACGCAAATCCGTTTCGTCATACACGATTTCCATCGCCCGTCCCCCAAGCACATAAGATGGACGCACCACTAGCGGGTAGCCAATCTCTTTCGCTTTTTCCACCGCCTGCTCTAATGCCGTCACGGTGGCGTTGGCAGGTTGTTTCAGCCCTAGGCGCTCTACCGCATCTTGGAAACGTTCACGGTCTTCCGCGCGGTCAATTGCATCAGGACTGGTACCAATGATCGGCACCCCAGCCGCTTCTAGCGCTCGAGCCAGTTTAAGTGGGGTTTGGCCACCATACTGAACAATTACCCCTTCAGGATTTTCGACCCGAACAATCGCCAACACATCTTCCAAGGTCACCGGCTCAAAGTAGAGGCGATCGGAAGTATCATAGTCGGTAGAGACGGTTTCAGGGTTACAGTTCACCATGATGGTCTCATAGCCGTCTTCGCGCAGCGCTAACGAAGCATGGACGCAGCAATAATCAAATTCGATGCCCTGTCCGATACGGTTCGGCCCACCACCGATAACCATGATTTTCTTTTTATCGGTTGGTTGCGATTCACATTCATCATCATAGCTTGAGTACATGTACGCGGTATCAGAGGAAAACTCAGCTGCGCACGTATCAACGCGTTTGTAGACCGGATGGATGTTGAATTTATCCCGTAGTTTGCGCACTTCAATTTCAGACACCCCGAGAAGACTCGCCAAGCGCACATCGGAAAAACCTTTACGTTTTAATTGGCGTAGCGCGACCGCATTAAGACCAGCAAACCCATTATCTCGGACTTGTTGTTCATGTTTGACGATGTCTTCGATTTGCACCAAGAACCAGCGATCAATATTGGTGAGGTTGAAAACCCCATCGACCGACATGCCTGCACGGAAGGCATCCGCGACATACCAAATCCGCTCGGCGCCCGGCTCTTTCAGCTCATGGCGAATACGCGTCAATGCGGTATCGTCATCCAGGTTGACCATCTCATCAAAACCAGACGCGCCGGTTTCTAGACCGCGTAATGCTTTCTGTAACGATTCTTGTTGGTTACGGCCAATGGCCATCACCTCGCCCACGGATTTCATCTGGGTCGTCAGTCGATCATTGGCGCCAGCAAATTTTTCAAAATTAAAGCGTGGGATTTTCGTGACCACGTAATCAATGGTCGGCTCAAATGAAGCCGGTGTGGCGCCGCCGGTAATATCATTCATCAGCTCATCAAGGGTAAAGCCAACCGCTAATTTGGCCGCTACTTTGGCAATCGGGAAACCGGTTGCTTTTGATGCTAAGGCTGATGAACGCGAGACACGCGGGTTCATTTCAATGATCACCATGCGCCCATTATTAGGGTTGATCCCAAACTGAACGTTTGACCCACCGGTTTCGACACCGATTTCACGCAGCACAGCCACAGAGGCATTGCGCATCAATTGGTATTCTTTATCGGTCAATGTTTGAGCGGGTGCGACGGTGATCGAATCACCAGTGTGGACACCCATCGCATCGACGTTTTCAATCGAGCAGACAATGATGCAGTTATCGTTTTTATCCCGCACCACTTCCATTTCGTACTCTTTCCAACCAATCAAGGATTCATCAATCAACAGCTCGTTGGTTGGCGACAAATCCAGACCTCGCTCGCAAATGTCTTTAAATTCTTCTTGGTTGTAGGCAATACCGCCACCAGTGCCGCCCATGGTAAATGAAGGGCGGATAATACAAGGGAAACCCACTTCATCGAGTACCTTGTGAGCCTCATCCATACTGTGGGCAATGCCCGCACGCGGACACTCAAGGTTAATGCTGCGCATCGCTTCATCAAAACGGTGTCGGTCTTCTGCTTTATCAATGGCGTCGGCTGTTGCACCAATCATCTCTACGCCAAATTCCGCCAGTACGCCGTGACGCTCGAGATCAAGTGCACAGTTTAATCCCGTTTGACCGCCCATGGTCGGTAACACCGCATCGGGGCGCTCTTTCTCAATAATATGTTTCACTACCTGCCACTGAATCGGCTCGATATAGGTCGCATCGGCCATTTCGGGATCAGTCATGATAGTCGCTGGGTTCGAGTTCACGAGAATAACCCGGTACCCCTCTTCGCGTAGCGCTTTACACGCTTGTGCCCCTGAGTAGTCAAATTCACAGGCTTGGCCGATGACAATCGGGCCTGCGCCCAGGATTAGAATGCTTTTTATGTCTGTGCGTTTTGGCATGCTCAACGACTCCGATTAGGCGCGATGTTGTTTGATAAGGTCGATAAAATGGTCAAAAAGAGGCGCCGCATCATGCGGTCCTGGACTTGCCTCTGGGTGGCCTTGGAAGCTAAAGGCGGGTTTTTCAATATGATGAATGCCTTGTAAGCTGCCATCGAACAAAGACACATGGGTCGCCCGCAATGTGTCTGGCAAGCTATCTTTATCGGCCGCAAAGCCATGGTTTTGGCTGGTGATCATCACCACGTCTCGGTCTAAATCTTTCACCGGGTGATTGGCACCATGATGGCCAAATTTCATTTTCACCGTCTTAGCACCGCTCGCCAGTGCTAAAATTTGGTGGCCCAAGCAAATACCAAATAAAGGCACGCCTTTCGCTAAGAAGGTTTGCGTCGCCGCAATCGCGTAGTCACACGGGGCTGGATCGCCAGGACCGTTGGATAGGAAAACTCCATCCGGATTCATCGCCAGCACCTCGTCTGCGGGTGTGGTGGCAGGCACCACCGTCAAACGACAGCCACGGTCAACCAGCATACGTAAAATGTTACGTTTGGCACCAAAGTCATACGCCACTACGTGATAAGGCAATTCACTATCAGGTAAAGCATCGGGTAAGCCTTGATGAAGTTGCCAAGAGCCTTGTGTCCAGCTATAGCTTTCCTGAGTGGTCACTTCTTTGGCGAGATCCATGCCCTTGAGGCCAGGAAAATCTTGCGCGTTAGCCAAAGCCAATGCTTCATCCACGCTGTCGCCAGCGACAATGCAACCATTTTGCGCCCCTTTTTCACGCAACAAACGGGTGAGCTTACGCGTATCAATGTCGGCAATGCCAACAATGTTGTGTTGCTTGAGGTAATCAGAAAGGGATTGTTGATTGCGGAAGTTGCTAGCTAAGAGAGGGAGATCACGAATCACGAGGCCTTGAGCGTGAACTTGGGAGGATTCTTCGTCTTCGGTATTGGTGCCGGTGTTGCCAATGTGGGGATAAGTAAGAGTGACTATTTGACGGGAATAAGAGGGGTCGGTGACAATTTCTTGATACCCCGTCATCGAGGTATTGAAAACCACTTCTCCCACCGCGGAGCCATCCGCGCCGATCGGGGTACCGTGGAACACTGTCCCATCTTCTAGGACTAAGAGCGCAAACTTGCTCAAGACAACCTCCAGTTTATATAAAAATGCACTTTTAACGACTAACGCTGCATTTACGTATTCCATCTAAGATCAAAACCCGCGTCAAGCTGAATTTTGACAAATTGCGCGCATTCTAGGGATGCATGGAGAAGCTGTCAATCAAACCCGCGTTTTTTTGTTTTCTTTATTCACCACTCAATAGATTTCCTTATCTAAGCCGCCATAAAACACAGCTTAAATCGACTTTACGGTACAAAAAACACCCAAATCACTGCCAGCATCATTACGTAAGACACAATATCTGTCTAAAAAAATAAAAGCTCATTAGCAAACGTTTACCTTTACTTTTAACACCTGATAAATACAGTCTCGTGCAAAAATAGCGATATGAGCCCAGTAAAAAATAGATAAAGCTGGAGGAGCAACACAAACAGAGAGGGCGTTTTACGTATAAGCAAAAAACATCGCGCCGAAGCGCGATGAATAGTTATTTTAAATCGAGGACATCTTGCATGGTATAAAAACCCGACGGGTGCTGATTGAGCCAAACCGCTGCACGGACCGCGCCTTTGGCAAAGGTATTACGGTTTGAGGCCTTGTGCGTGATCTCAACACGCTCACCGATATCGGCAAACATCGCAGTATGTTCGCCAACAATGTCACCGGCACGAAGGGTGGCAAAACCAATCTCGTCTTTGCTGCGCTCGCCCGTATTCCCTTCTCGCGCATAGACAGCCACATCGCTGAGGTTGTTACCCATTGCCCCCGCAATCGCTTCGCCCATACCTAGCGCTGTGCCTGAAGGGGCATCCACTTTATGGCGGTGGTGGGCTTCAACAATTTCAATATCGCATTCCTCCCCCATCACTTTGGCGGCTTGCTCGAGCAACTTAAACACTAGGTTCACCCCCACACTGTAGTTGGGCGCCATGACTAAGGCAGTTGACTCAGCGGCCTCATGAATGACTTGTTTTTGCGCCTCGTCAAACCCGGTGGTGCCAATGACTAATTGTTTACCTTGTTGTTGGCATAACGCCAAATGCGCCATCGTGGCCGATGGTGCGGTAAAGTCGATAATCACGTCGAAGTCATCACTGACATTAGCAAGGTCGTCCACCACGTTAACCCCTAAACGGCCAATTCCTGCCAACTCACCCGCATCTGTGCCTACTAGGCTAGATTCAGGGCGCTCACTCGCCGCGCCCAATGTTGCGCCCGAGTATTGTGCAACCGCTTGAATAAGGTTGCGGCCCATTCGTCCAGCCGCGCCTGCAATGGCAATACGTACCATGATTTTCCCCTTTGTCACTTTGCCAGCAAATTGGCTCCTTGATCGTAACTGACCACTCTAGCGCGTTCCCTGGCACTTGTATATTGGCGAAAAAAAGGGAAGCTTTCGCTTCCCTTTTTGGTCTGGATCATCACGGTTAAGTGACTTCACGAATTTGTAATTCCTTCGGCACTTCAAAGAACATGTTTTCTTCTCGTCCAGAGAGATTTTTAACCTCTGTGGCACCAAGCTGCTTGATGCGCTCGATAATATGATCCACCAGCTCTTCAGGCGCCGATGCCCCTGCCGTGATCCCAACGGTATGCTTGCCGTCTAACCAAGCGGGGGCAATGTCTTGTGCTGTATCAACCAAATACCCAGGCGTACCTAGCTTTTCAGAAAGCTCACGGAGGCGATTTGAATTTGAGCTATTTTTCGACCCAACGACAATCATCACATCACAGCTTTGCGCAAGATCGCGTACTGCATCTTGGCGGTTCTGTGTGGCATAACAAATATCATCTTTGCGCGGGCCTTGGATATTGGGAAATACCTGCCGCAAGGTATCAATCACATCTGCCGTTTCATCCACAGACAGTGTGGTTTGACTGACATAGTGTAGGTTATCTGGATCGTTGACCTTGAGGGTATAGACATCGTCTGGGGTTTCGACCAAATACATGCCACCCGTTTCGCTGGCGTATTGACCCATGGTGCCTTCCACTTCTGGGTGGCCCGCATGGCCTATCAGCACCACTTCCATGTTTTTGCGGCTTGCGCGCGCCACTTCCATATGGACCTTGGTCACCAATGGACAGGTGGCATCAAACACGGTCAATTGACGCGATTTCGCCTCGTTCCGCACCGCTTGTGATACACCGTGTGCAGAGAAGATCACAATACTGTCGTCAGGCACTTCGCTGATCTGCTCAACAAAAATCGCCCCACGCTGCTTTAACCCTTCCACGACGAAACGGTTGTGCACCACTTCATGACGCACATAAATCGGCGGTTGATAGATTTCTAACGCTCGTTCAACAATACTGATTGCACGATCGACGCCCGCACAAAAGCCACGGGGATTGGCAAGTAGGATCTTCATGACTACGCCTTATTGCACACTTATAATTTCAACGTCAAAAATGACGGTTTTACCCGCCAAAGGATGATTAAAGTCAACGGTGACTGAGTCGCCAGAGACCGCGGTAATAATCCCCGGAATTTCTTGCCCTTGAGGACCACTAAACGCAATGATCGCACCTTCTTCGGCGGGTGTTTCTCCTCCGAAATGGCGGCGATCCATATAATGAATATTATCAGGGTTTGGCTGCCCAAAGGCATCTTCAGGCGCTAAGGTAAAGCTACTCGAGGCGCCTTCTTTTAAGCCCAGTAAGCAGTTTTCAAAGTTTTCGGTCAGACTGCCGTCTCCCATCACCAATTTCGCAGGCTTCCCCGCATTATGGGTGGTATCGGCCACCGAGCCATCTTCAAGCTTGATGGTAAAATGCATAATCACTTCGCTAGCGGCGCTGATCGCTTTCATGATTCATCCTTTTTGAAAGTCGGAGTGTGCAGATAGATACGCATTATCCCTGCTTGGTCGATGACGCGTCCTGACGAAAACTTTCCAGAATCACCAACGCCGCCCCCAAACAAATCGCGGAATCCGCCAAGTTAAACGCCGGCCAATGCGACGTGCCAATGTAAAAATCTAAAAAGTCGATGACATAACCATGAACAAGCCGATCAAATAAATTACCCAATGCGCCGCCGATGATCATCGCATAGGCAATATTGATCAGCCGTTGGCTTGCTGGGGTGGTCCGCATCCAATAAGCCAGTAATCCACTGACTCCTAGTGCTATCACGCTAAATAGCCAACGCTGCCAGCCTCCAGCATCACTCAAAAAACTAAAGGCTGCGCCATGGTTATGCACGTAGGTAAGATTAAAAAAAGGCAACAGTTCAATGCGGTTAGCAAACCCGTATTCCATGGTTTGCATCACCAGCCACTTACTACCAATATCGAGCGCAAACACCAGAGGCGCCAGCCAAAGCCAGCGCCATCCTGATTGCGAGAAGGAAAGAGTCTGCATCACGCAAATTGGCGAGTTTCGCCTTCTCCTGCAATGTTGGTCACACAACGGCCACAGATCTCTTCATGGCCAGCAATGGTGCCCACGTCGGCGACGTGATGCCAGCAGCGTTCGCACTTCGCCGCACTTGAAGCCGTCACCTCAACAGCAAGGCCTTCAACATCCGTTTTCGTCGCAGATATTGGGGATTCACCGGCGACCACAGTTGCTTTTGACGTTAACAGCACAAAGCGAAGTTCATCGCCCATTAAGCGCAGTTTTTCGGCAAAATCGGCGGGCGCATACAGGGTCACTTCGGCTTCTAGTGAGCCACCAATGACTTTTTCGTTACGGGCCTGTTCAAGCGTTTTATTGACCGCATCGCGTACGTTTAACAATTTCGCCCAGAACGCCTGGTTAAGGGCTGCACTGTCTTCTAGATCAAATAGGCCGTCATACCAGACATCGGTAAAGACAAACTTGCTACGCTCACCCGGCATTTCATTCCAAATTTCATCCGCCGTGAACGACATAATAGGAGCCATCCAACGGACCAAGGCTTCGACAATGTGGAACAGTGCCGTTTGGCAGCTTCGGTGCGCATGGCTGCCGGCTTTCGCGGTGTATTGGCGATCTTTAATAATATCGAGATAAAAAGAGCCCATCTCAATCGAGCAGAACTGCATCAAGCGTTGCGTGACTTGGTGGAAATTACAAGCTTCAAATGCTTCTGTAATTTCTTGCTGTGCCGCCAACGCACGTCCCACCGCCCAACGATCAACCGCGACCAAATCGTCTGGGGCAACCAAGTCGGTTTTAGGATCAAAACCATGTAGGTTAGCCAGCAAGAAACGCGAGGTGTTGCGGATACGACGATACGCATCGGCGCTGCGTTTTAGGATCTCATCCGAGACGGTGATCTCACCGGTGTAATCGGTTGATGCCACCCATAAACGCAAAATATCGGCACCCAGCTTGTTCATCACGTCTTGCGGCGCGATGGTGTTCCCCAAAGATTTCGACATCTTGCGGCCTTTGCCGTCAACGGTGAAACCATGAGTCAGCACTTTTCGATACGGGGCCTTTTCTTTGATGGCGACCGAGGTCATTAACGATGATTGGAACCAACCACGGTGCTGATCCGACCCTTCGAGGTACATGTCAGCTTCTTGGCCGTTGAACTCGTCACGCTGGTTAACCACCGCATAGTGCGTCGCGCCTGAATCAAACCATACATCGAGCGTATCCAGCACTTTCTCGTACTGGTCTGCTTCATCGCCAAGCAGCTCGTTAAGATCCAAATCCCACCACGCTTGAATGCCCGATTGCTCTACCCGCTGTGCAACCTGCTCAATCAGGTTAATCGTATCGGGGTGAAGCTCTGACGTTTCTTTGTGAACGAACAAGGCAATGGGTACGCCCCAGGTACGCTGACGAGAAATACACCAGTCTGGACGGCCTTCAACCATGGATTCAATGCGGCTTTGCCCCCAGTCAGGGATCCATTCAACGTTTTTGATCTCTTGTAAGGCTTTATCTCGCAGACCGGCTTTATCCATGCCGATAAACCACTGTGGCGTCGCTCGGAAAATAATCGGCGTTTTGTGGCGCCAGCAGTGCGGATAGCTGTGTTCATAGGCATGATGATGCAGCAGCGCGCCATGCGTTTTAAGCGTCTCAATGACATTATCATTGGCTTTAAACACGTGCTGACCGGCAAACAGTGGTGTATCAGGTAAATACACACCATTGCTCCCCACAGGATTGGCCACTTCTAGGTCGTATTTTTTCCCCACCACGAAGTCTTCTTGGCCGTGTCCAGGCGCAGTGTGGACAACCCCCGTACCCGACTCAGTTGTCACGTGATCGCCAAGGATCACCGGCACGTCAAAATCATAAAATGGGTGTTGAACACGTTGCAGCTCTAACGCTTCACCTTTACAAAAACCAAGGTTGTGATAGTGCTCGATACCAGCACGATCCATCACGTCTTTGGCCAACTCTGCCGCCAGAATTAAGCGCTGTGGCTGCTCGCCTTCGACTTGAACCAGCACATATTCCAGATCCGCGGACACAGCAACGGCGCGGTTAGCCGGCAGAGTCCAAGGCGTCGTCGTCCAGATCACCGCCGAAACAGGCCCTTCGCCTTGATGCTCACCAGCAAGGGTAAAGGTGTTCACGAGCGCCTGCTCATCCACCGCACGGAACATGACGTCAATCGATGGAGACGTCTTGTCTTGATACTCGACTTCGGCTTCGGCAAGGGCTGAACCACAATCCGTACACCAGTGAACCGGTTTAAACCCTTTGTGCAAGTGGCCATTATCCGCAATCTTACCCAAGGCACGAATGATGCTAGCCTCAGTCTTAAAGTCCATGGTGAGATAGGGTTTATCCCACTCACCTAACACGCCAAGACGTTTGAAGTCGGCTTTTTGACCTTCCACTTGCTTGGCCGCGTATTCACGACATTTTTCACGGAACTCGGCGGTGGAGATTTTCTGACCCGGCTTGCCCACTTTTTTCTCTACCATCAATTCGATAGGTAGACCGTGGCAGTCCCAGCCAGGGACATACGGTGCGTCATAGTCCGCCAGCGTTTTCGATTTAATAATAATGTCTTTGAGAATTTTATTAACAGAGTGACCAATATGAATGTTGCCGTTCGCGTACGGAGGGCCGTCGTGCAAAATAAATGTTTTTTTGCCGTGTTTCGCTTGACGGATTGCACCGTAAAGATCTTCATCATACCAACGCTTGAGCATATCAGGCTCGCGCTTAGCAAGATTACCTCGCATCGGAAACGCAGTTTCCGGCAGGTTTAAGGTATCTTTGTAGTCACTCATTGATTATTGATTCCGTATGGAGGTTACTCTAGACATTATTGCCATCAGCCAGCCACGCACGCGCTGCCGATGCATCTCGTTGAATTTGCATTTTTAATGCGTCTACTGACGCGAATTTGGTTTCATCACGCAATTTGTGCAGTAGGCTAACTTCTAATTGTTTGCCGTATAAATCGAGCGTTTGATCGAATAGATGCACTTCTAACTGCTGATGGGTGCCATTGACCGTCGGTCGATTACCCACGTTGGCAACGCCCGGCAAAGATTGCCCTGCACGCGCACCGGACACGGTTACCGCGTACACACCCGATACAGGAGAGACTCGCCGCTTAAGCAGCACATTCGCGGTAGGAAAGCCGATCGTACGTCCAAGCTTTCGCCCATGCGCGACCCGCCCGCAAATACTGTAGGGTCGCCCCAACATATCGGCTGCCGCCTCTAACTGGCCCGCGAGAAGCGCATCTCGTATTGCGGTGCTACTCACCCGTCGGTCGCTGACACAAAAGCTTTCGGTACTCACCACCGCAAAGTGATGCTCTTTCCCGGCTTGCTCTAATCGAGAGAAGTCACCGGCACGCTTGAGGCCAAAGCGAAAGTCGTCACCCACTACCAGAAACTTAACACCCAATTGATTGACCAACAAGCGATCAACAAAGGCATCCGGGCTCATGGCGGCAAATGCTGGTGTAAAGCTGACACACAACAGCCTATCCACGCCTAACTTAGCCAGCTGAGTATATTTGTCGCGCAGCCGGGATAAACGTGCAGGGGCCTGATCGCCTTGAAACAATTCGAGCGGTTGAGGCTCAAACAGCATGACAGTCGCAGGCAAATCGAGGGCCCTGGCCTTCTCGACCACTTGGCGCAAGACCGCTTGGTGCCCAAGGTGGACACCATCAAAGTTACCGATGGTGAGTACACAGCCTCGGTGTTTGGCCCGGATATTGTGAATGCCTCGAATTAATTCCATCGCCTGCTGACTATTTGAACTATAAAAACTGGCGGATTATATACTAGTCAGCGCTGGCAATCAGCCCTGGATTGATATTCCGCGCTTACCATCATCCTCGGTGGCGGATATCGCCTAATCTCACACCAAACATCACTGCCGTGATCAGATAGAGGCTCCCTCCGCCAAGAATACAGCCAGCCAAGCTAATGCTGCGAGAGAATAATGGCATAGCCACCCATTGTGACAAACTTGGCATTAAAACATAAAGCCCAATAACCATGGCACAAACAGCCACCAGTAACTTAACAATAAACATCACTGTTTCCCGAGAAAGGCGATAAATATGACGACGGTGTAGCCCTTGATACAACAGGCCTGCATTAATCAGCGCCGATAAGGCCGTGGCCATTGCTAGCCCCACGTAGCTGAAGAAATAGGCAAAGATCGCGTTAAAGACCATATTGCTGACCATTGCGATGACACCGTATTTGACCGGTGTTTTAGTATCTTGGCGAGCATAATAACCAGGCGCCAGGACTTTGATCACCATAAAATTGACTAAACCACAAGCATAAGCCACCAGAGAAAGACTGGCCGCCTCCACGTCAGGTACACCAAATTCACCCCGCATAAACAGCACCATCAACATGGGCTTGGCGAGCACAATTAATCCAGCCATGGCGGGGATCCCGAGTAGCAGAACCATACGTACGCCCCAATCCATGGTCGCAGCAAACTGATCCGCCGATTTATCGACATGTTTTTTGGATAACGCGGGCAAGATCACCGTCGCAATCGCAATGCCAAATAACCCCAGTGGGAACTCTAATAAACGATCGGAGTAATACAGCCAACTGATAGAACCCGTCATTAAGAAGCTAGCAATAAAGGTATCGAATAACAGATTAATCTGACTGACGGATACCCCAAACAATGCTGGGATCATTAACTGTCGAATTTTGACAACGCCGGGATGATGCCATCCCCATTTAGGCCGCACGAGCATCCCCTCTTGCGCTAAAAAAGGCAGTTGGAACAAAAGTTGGATCACACCGCCTGCAAACACACCGATCGCAAGACCTATTTCAGGTTGTGCCAAATGCGGGGATAGACCGATCGCCGCAGCAATAATCGCAACGTTTAAAAACACCGGCGTAAAGCTGGAAACTGCAAATTTATTCAGCGTGTTAAGGATAGCCCCCGATAGCGCAACAAAGGTAATAAACCACAAATAGGGGAAAGTGATTTTCAACATCAAGCTGGCCAACTCAAATTTTGCACCATCAGGCCCGCCGTCTAGCCAATCGACAAACCAACCGGTACCAAACAACGCGGCTAAAACGGGCGATCCGACCACACCTAGCAATGTCACAACAGTGACCAGCCCACCAAGCGTGCCGACCACATTGGCCACCAACTCGCGTGAGTAGGCTCGGGTGGTATCATCTTTATCAAGCGCCTGGTATTCGGTTAATACCGGCACAAACGCTTGTGAAAATGCCCCTTCGGCAAATAGACGACGCAAAAAATTAGGGATTTTATTGGCAAAGAAAAAGACATCGGCGGCCGCACCCGCGCCCATTAAGTTGGCAATGACAACATCGCGCACCAATCCTAAAACACGGGACACTAATGTCATGGTGCTCACGATGAGCCCAGAGCGTAAAAGTCGCTTACTCACGGTTACCTCTTGAAAACACGTGCCCGATGCGCGCGTTGCTTCTACTTTTTCGCCCCTGGCGATACGCCGAAAGGGAGAACAAATCGAAATATAGGTGACGTCGGGGCTGAAATGCTGATAGAATCAGCCGCCATATTAACTGTGATAACCCCGCAGCGCCAACACTACCTTGGAGCGGCGGATCTTTGCACAAATGAATTGACAATAGAGGCAAAAAGAGGCATAGTCCTCCGCCTTGAAATGTCACCGAACAAAAAGATTTGGGAGTTAGACCCTTGGCGAATATCAAATCTGCTAAGAAGCGTGCGATCCAGTCTGAAAAGCGTCGCCAGCACAACGCAAGCCGTCGCTCTATGATGCGCACCTATATGAAGAAAACTGCTTCAGCAATTGCTGCAGGCGACAAAGAAGCGGCAACTGCTGCTTTTGCACAAGTTCAGCCTATTCTTGATCGTTCAGCCACTAAAGGCCTGATCCACAAGAATAAAGCAGCTCGTTACAAAGCAGCATTCTCAGCACAAATTAAAGCGCTGTAAGATTGCTCTTTGCATAGAGATAAAAAAACCGGCCTTGGCCGGTTTTTTTTTGCTTATCACTTGTTGCTTACCCAGGTGCTAACTCACGGTTTCGCTGCAGTAGAGATCATGTAAAAGCTGAATGACAGCGACGACTTCATCACTTTTTAGCGAATAATATACCGTCTGCGCCTCTTTGCGCGTTGTCACCAGACCATCTTTTCGTAACCAAGCGAGATGCTGCGATAAGGCTGACTGGCTCAGAGGAACCCGCTCCACTAACTGCCCCACCGACAATTCACCTTGTAGTAAATAACACAGAATAAAAAGGCGTTTTTCATTGGCCATGGCTTTTAGCAGGCTGACTGCCTTAGGCCCATTCTGCTGCATGCGGGCTAAATCCATTCAACTTCCATCATCAGTTAATACTCAATGGCACGAGTCTAGCACGATCTTTATGCTAGCTTGTAACTAAACAAACAAGTGACTGTAATCTGCTTCACAAATCCTTTTGACCGCTGGGTGCTGAATCATACGTTCCGCAAAGATAACGAAATATTCCTCTTTTACCACACTCAGCTCAGCAATTTGTATCGCTTGACCCAAACGGGTGACTTCCTCAGCATAGGTCGTAGGTGCAATAAATAACGCTTGATGACTAATCCCAAACGCTTTCATTAAGGCGGAATCGTCAAATTCTCCCAGAATATTAGGTACGATGCCTTGTTGATCAAACCACTGCGTTAACTTACGTCCCATTGCGGTCGATTTGCTAGGAATTAAGACTTTCTGTGTCGCTAAACGTATGGGTAACGGCACATCGGGGTCTTCTGCAGGGTTTGAGGAATATAAGCTCATGCTACTTTCACCTAACTTGACGCTAAATAAGCCGGCCTGTTGGGTCGAATCTATCGGGCAGTCTGAAAGGATCATATCTAATTTATGCTCTGCGAGTTGCTCAAGTAGCATTTCATGCGTGGATTCAAAACAGCGCAGGTGGATGGCGTTATCGTGAGGTATCGCATGCAAGAGAATTTGGCTAATCAGCCGCTTCGATAATGCATCAGCAACCCCAACATCGAATAAGATATTCTCTTGCTGACTGTAATTGACAATATCTAGCATTTCGTAGCTCAGACCAAACATACGATCAGCATATTTAAAAACCAGCTGGCCGAGCTCAGTGGGCTCCACGTAGCGCCCATTGCGTTTAGTGAGCTTACCATTTAAGCGCTGTTCCAGAGCCCGAATTTGCCCAGTAACGGTTTGTGGTGTTAAACAAAGCTTATCCGCCCCTTGGGTGATTGAACCTTGCTTGCAGACCATCCAGAAGTAGTACAGGTGGTTGTAATTTAGGTGAGCCATGCTGATAGATAAAAAAACGCCAGACGAAGCAGCTTACGCTGCCTCTCTGGCGCCTTCAAGTGGCATACGCGTTTTAGTTTTTCACATCGTCTTTATCAAGCGGCTTTCTTACCCGCTCACCCGCTCGATGCTCTAAAGCACGCTCTGAGAAGCTTGAGGATTTATCTTGTTCTTCTCTGTCAACCTTATCAACGTTCGATGTCACCATCGCCTTTCCGGCCGCGACACCTGCGCGATAGGCTTGGCAAACATCGCTTTGGTCTTGCTTTCCGTTGCAATACATATCTTGGTTTACCGCCATGGCAGAGCCAGAGACGGTAACCAGGCTAGTAATCAACGCCAGTATTACCTTCTTCATACTCGTCTCCTTGTTCATCTGCAAGCGCGCTGGCTGGTGGCAGTGCAAAGTGCAACACTACGTAGCCAATCACGGCCGCCAAGGTCGATCCTATCAAGATACCAAGACGAGAGAGTGTGACGAACTCGCCATTCACACCAACAAAGGCCAGTGATGAGATAAAGATAGACATGGTGAAACCAATACCACAGAGCACTGACACGGCAAAGATATGGGTGAAATTCACGCGTGCTGGCAGTTTGGCAATACCTAATTTCACTGCGGCCCAACTAAAGGTAAAGATCCCAAGTGGTTTACCCAGAAGCAAGCCTAAGGCAATACCTAGCGGCAACATTTCCGTCAAGTTAGCCAGTGATACACCGTCAAGCGATACCCCAGCGTTCGCGAACGCAAAAATCGGCAGAATCAGATACGACACGTATGGATGCAGCGCATGTTCCATTTTTTTCAATGGCGAGGGTGCATCATCCGTTTTACCTTTAAGCGGGATGGCAAAACCAAGCACCACACCGGCAAGCGTCGCATGAACGCCCGATTGCAACACGCTGAACCATAAAATCAGTCCAACCACGACGTACGCAGGAATACTGGTCACTTTGCGCATATTCATCGCCACCAGTACCACAGTGGCTATAAAGGCTGACGCTAGGGCTACCAGCGATAAGTCGCTACTGTAAAACAGGGCAATGATCACAATCACCCCGAGATCATCAATGATCGCCAATGCCAGTAAGAATACTTTTAACGCAAGCGGGACACGATTACCCAACAACGCCAACACACCGAGCGCAAACGCGATATCCGTAGCAGCTGGGATAGCCCAACCAGACACGGCCAGTGGGTCGCCCCAGTTGAACGCCAAGTAAACCAGTGCGGGAGCAAGCATACCTCCGATCGCTGCAACCGCAGGGAAGGTGGCTTTGTCTTTTGAGTTTAGGGCACCTTGAACCAACTCACGTTTAACTTCCAAACCAATCAGCAGGAAAAAAATCACCATCAGGCCATCGTTGATCCAATGACCAACGGATAAGCCTGCTACATAGGTATGAAGCGTGCTGTCATATAAAGGCTGTAAATCCGAGTTCGCTACGAACATCGCTAATACCGCCGCTACAATCAGCACAATACCTCCTGCGGATTCCATTTTCAGAAACTGACGAATGACATCAGTCATTTAGAGCACTCCATACAATAAAAGTGGATTTCAGTAGTCTAGACAGTCAGACCACTTTTAGAAAAATCGTTTGTTCTGATAGTAAACATCGGGAAAACCGATGTTAAAACTAACTTACCATTGATTTATTCGTAGTCTAACGCTTTTATATCCTGTTTACCGATTTATAGCTTAACGCTTTCTCTCTAGCATAGTGTCGATTTCAACCTTGTTGTTACATTTTTATCTCTGTTTTTTCCAGCCGTGTATTTAGAGACAAATAACGCTAGGAATCAGGGGGGTAACAGCGCTTTTACTGCGGCATATCCGTGCCAAGATCGTATTTTCAACTCACTGCAGTATTTATGTCATATTTCTGAAATATTCCCTTTTTACTATCGCCTCAGATTTTGCTTTGACACTAAACTGACATCGAATTGTCACGGAGATATCTTATGACTCCCCATGCTACAGCAGTAGAGGCAACTCAGAGCTCCTCAAATTGGTTCCGTTGGACCAAGCTTGCCGTCATGCTTTACCTCCTGCTCGTGGCCGTTGCCATGGTAGGAAGCGGCTTTAAATGGGCCGTAGGCGACGAAGCGAAGACGCTCTTTGCGTTTGCGTCTCATCCCGTAGCTGGCTTAATGATTGGTATTGTTGCCACTGCATTGATTCAGTCTTCAAGTACCGTGACGTCTATTATCGTCGGCCTGGTCGCGGGTGGCTTGCCGGTTGAAGCGGCGATTCCCATGGTAATGGGAGCCAACGTGGGTACCTCAGTGACTAATACTATCGTCAGTTTAGGCCATGCCCGCTGTAAAGTAGAGTTTAGTCGTGCCTTTAGTTGTGCCACTGTTCATGACTTCTTTAATCTCTTTGCCGTAGCTATTTTTCTCCCACTCGAAATGGCGTTTGGAATACTGAATAAAATTTCTGGCTGGTTGGTGTCTCCACTGGCACAAGCGAACGATATGAGTATCAAGGGGTTAAACTTTATTAAGCCATTGACCAAACCCGTCGTTAATGCTGTGCAATCGCCCTTGGATGCTATCTTTCCGGGCAACATTGGTGGCTTCGTGATGATTGCCATGGGGATTGTTACTATTGTCGTTGCCATCACCGTGATGGGTCGCGTGATGAAAAAACTGATGGTGGGTCGGGCAAAAGACATGCTTAAAAATGCTATCGGTCGCGGTCCATTGCACGGTATTTTCTCAGGCTCAATCGTCACTGTGTTGGTGCAATCTTCATCAACGACCACTAGCTTGATGGTGCCATTGGTCGGCTCAGGCGTGTTAAAGGTGCGTGATATTTATCCATTCACATTGGGCGCAAACATTGGTACCTGCATTACCGCGTTACTTGCCGCCACAGCCGTCACGGGCGAGTTCGCCGTCTTTGCGCTGCAAATTGCATTAGTACACCTTAGTTTTAATATCCTAGCCACCGCGCTTATCTTTGGTGTGCCGTTTTTACGCGAATTACCGCTCAAAGGTGCAGACTTGTTGGGCAAAATGGCCGCCAAATCAAAAATGGCCGTCCTCGTTTATATCAGTTTAGTCTTTGTTGTGATTCCAGGCAGCATTGTCTTCTTATCCCAATAAGCCTGAGATTTAGGTCACACACAAAAAACGCAGCCAGCTGGCTGCGTTTTTTTATTGAAAATTGGCTCAAGATGACACCAAGTCGTATCGCCTCGTTAACGTTACTGCCTATCAAACAGCAATGCGTTAAACAGCTATGTGTTAAACCGCAATCGGCGCTTTAATGGTCGGATGCGGATCGTAGCCTGCAATCTCAAAGTCATCGATTTTATATTCAAAGATAGAGGCAGGCTTGCGTTTAATAGTCAATGTCGGCAACGCACGCGGTTCACGCTTTAGCTGTTCATGGACAATATCATCGGTCAGATGGTTATGATAAAGGTGAACATCACCGAAAGTATGGACAAAATCACCGACCGCTAGGTCGCACTGTTGCGCCACCATATGGGTGAACAGCGCATAGCTGGCAATATTAAACGGCACACCCAAGAAGTAGTCTGCACTACGCTGATAAAGCTGGCATGAGAGCTTGCCATCCGCCACGTAGAACTGAAACAAACAATGGCAAGGGGCCAAGGCCATTTTGCCTTGCTCCGCGTTCTCTGACGGGCTGATGGACTCATCCGGCAAATCGGCAGGGTTCCACGCTGTGATAATATGGCGACGCGAGTTGGGTTTGGTTTTAATTTGCTCGATCAATTGCGCAATCTGATCCACGGTTGAACCATCTGGACACGCCCAAGAGCGCCACTGAGCACCATAGACGGGACCGAGATCACCTTGCTCGGTGGCCCATTCATCCCAAATACGTACCTTGTTGTCTTGTAAGTACTGGATGTTAGTCTCGCCGTTAAGAAACCACAAAAGCTCGTGGATAATCGCTCGGGTATAGAGTTTTTTGGTCGTTAACAGTGGAAAGCCTTCAGCAAGGTCGAACCGTAGTTGGCGTCCAAATATCGATCGCGTTCCGACACCAGTGCGATCTCCCCTATCTGTCCCATTATCGAGAATATCCTGCATCAACGCCTGATACTGCTTCATAGTGTTTCCTATCATTGACCGAACAAACAAAAGGCACCGCATAGGGTGCCTTGGTGTGATAAACAGTATATCTGATTACGCGACATTAATCATGGTGCAGGCCTGCGCTTGTAAGCCCATAGAATCATCAATGCGCCTGCCACAATCATTGGCAACGAGAGTAGCTGCCCCATGCTTAACAGATCACCAAACAGTCCAAGATGTGCATCTGGCTCGCGGAAATACTCCACGGTAAAGCGGAATGTGCCGTAACCGGCCAAGAAAAGCCCCGAGACCGCCCCCATTGGGCGTGGCTTTTTAATGTACATATTGAGGATCACAAATAACGCGACGCCTTCTAATGCAAACTCATAAAGCTGCGAGGGATGGCGTGGCCACGGGCCCCCGGTTGGAAAGACCATTGCCCAAGGCACATCCGTGACGCGCCCCCATAGCTCACCGTTCATAAAGTTGCCCAACCGGCCAGCGCCAAGGCCAAATGGTACTAACGGCGCAATAAAGTCAGCCACGGTAAAAAAGTGACGCTGCGTTTTACGTGCATACCATGCCATGGCGGTGATCACACCCAACAGACCACCATGGAACGACATGCCTCCTGTCCATACTTTGAACAAAAACAAGGGGTCGGCGATAAAAGCATCCAATTGGTAAAAAAGCACATAGCCAATGCGTCCACCCAATACCACGCCAAGAAAGCCGGCAAACAGCAGATCGCTGACTTCTTCTTTGTTCCAACCACTGTTGGGTTTTGTCGCACGATGGTTTGCCAGCCAAAGAGCAAACACAAACCCTAACAAATACATCAACCCGTACCAGCGTACCGCTATGGGGCCTAACTCGATTAATACCGGGTCGATTGACGGAAAGGTGAAATAACCTTCAGCCATGAATTTGATCCTTTATTTCAACAACATGCTAGCGCCGACAATAACAAGAAAGACGGCAAAAATACGTTTTATTTGCTCAGTAGGTAACTTCACCGCAAGCTGCGCGCCTACCCGTGTCATCCACACAGACGTGGAAACCACCCCGAGCAACGCGGGTAAATACAAGTATCCGACACTGAGTGGCGGTAAGGGTTCCGTCTGTCGCCAGCCCAACCACACAAAGCTAATCATGCCACCGAACGCTAATACCGCTCCCCCCGCTGATGCACTACCTATTGCTTGATGCATGCTGACCCCACGCCAGTGTAAATATGGAACAGTAAAGGATCCGCCACCAATGCCTGCCAAGCTAGAAAGCGTCCCAATCAAGGTTCCAGCCGCAGAAAGCCGCCACCAATGCGGCAATGGGCGCGCTTGATAGACGCGGCGATTAAGTAACATTTGCAGTGCCATCGCAAGCACAATCACACCAAATAAACGGGGTAGCCAATCAGGAGGCAGCAAGTCAGCAAATCCGGCCCCAAGACTACCGCCTAACAGCATGCCAGGAACAAGAGCTTTGACCGCCTCGACATGCACATTACCTAAGCGAAAATGCCGCCATGCCGACGCACTTGAGGTCAAAACGATCGTTGCTAACGACGTCGCCAGAGCAATGGGCATCACCACCGTCGGTGAAATGCCAAAAACCGGCAATAGAAACGTTAAAGCGGGTACCACCACCAGTCCACCGCCAATGCCAAGCAGCCCTGATAAGGTACCTACGCACGCACCGACTAGCATGCAGACCACAAACAACAACAGTGTTAGGCCAGTGATCATCGCATTTGTCCGATTTTGACTAACGCTTCAAGCCCATGTTCGGCCAGAAAGGCTTCGGTCGATGCTCGAATCGCATCAGGGTCGTCTAATGTCAGCATAGTATTCGCCTGCACCACTAGCGCCTCATGCGGTAATCGACTTAACAGATATTTGATTTTGGCGACATTCCGAGTGTTCATACTCAGTTGCTGGTAACCCAATCCCACTAATAATGCTGCACCCACAGGATCGCCGGCCAACTCACCGCAGACACTTACCAGTAATTGATGGCGCGCACCCATGGTTGCAATGGATGATAAGGCATGGAGTACTGAAGGATGCAGGGCATCAAAAATATCCGCGACCCGCGCATTATTGCGATCAACGGCGAGTAAATATTGGGTCAAGTCATTGGTCCCTACCGATAAAAAATCGATATCACGCGCGATATTATCCAACTGATACAAAATAGAGGGGACTTCGACCATGATCCCGAGCATAGGGATATTAACGCTCTCACCCGTGCTCTCGGCCTCTTGGCTGACCTCTTGATACGCGCGGCTGACCAAGGTTTTCGCTTCCAATAACTCATTGCGGCCAGAGATCATTGGCAGTAGTAACTTAAGGTTATTTAAACCTATGCTCGCGCGTAACATGGCACGGACTTGGATCAAAAAGATATCCGGATGATCCAAGCTGAAGCGAATACCGCGCCACCCCAGAAAAGGATTATCTTCTTCCACACTTAGGTAAGGAAGCGGCTTATCTCCACCGATATCCAACGTACGCATCACCACAGGCTTATCAGGGTAACTGGCAAGAATGGCGCGATACTGTTTCACTTGTTCGTCTTCAGAGGGGAACCGGCGTAACATTAAAAAAGGGACTTCAGTGCGAAAAAGTCCTACCCCATCCACCCCTTGATTAATCGCAATTTGACTATCGGCACTAAGACCGGCATTTAAATGGACCTCAACCCGGGTGCCGTCTTGGGTTTGTCCCGGGCTGGCCAGTGCTGTCTCAAAGGTCGATTGTAAGCTGGCTTCTTCTTGAACCAATTGCTGGTATTCGTTGATCAAGGCCTCGGCAGGCTCGATCATTAATATCCCTTTGTGTCCATCGAGGATAACGGTTTTGTGGTGCAAGCGTGAGGGAGAAAAGCTGACCCCCATGATCGCAGGGATCCCCAATGCCCGCGCGAGAATGGCAGCATGAGAATTAGCCGCTCCCTGTTCGGCGACAACGCCTGCCAGTAAGGTACGAGGAATCGAAGCCAGCATACCGGCTGTCAGCTCGTGAGCCAGTAACACAACCGGTGATGAAATCGCTGGAGCACTGCCTGCCGGGGCCATCAAAAAATAAAGTAATCGCTGACCCAGTTCTTTTACATCGTCTGCGCGCGCTTTGAGATAAGGATCGTCCATCAGGGAAAAGCGCGCGGAAAAGGCCTCCACAGTTTGTCGCACGGCCCACGTCGCTTCATCACCTTGCTGGATCCTGACCGTTATGTCTTCTCGCAACATGGGATCATTGAGCAGATGTACAAACAGATCAAAAATCGCTAATGCGTCTTTTTGTAGCTCCTTATCAAAGCGCTTACGCAAACGCCGGAACTCGGTACTGGCCTCATCAATCGCGGCGTCTAAGCGGTCGAGCTCTCGCGACACATCGAGACTGCTTGCCGGAGCAACGTCCTCTAGCCTTGGTTGCGACTCGTCGCACCAAGCTTGAGCAATACCGATCCCCGGTGACGCCGGCATCCCTTCAAGTAAAATAGGCGATCGGGTACCTTGCCACCCCCCTTGCGCATCCGCATGGGCAAATACCACCGCCAACTGCGCGGCTAAGGTGACAAGAAACGACTCTTCACTTTCATCAAATTGACGCGGTTGGTGTTGCTGAACGACTAATACGCCCAGCACCTTTTTGCGATAAATAATGGGCGTACCCAAAAAAGATTGAAACGCATCTTCTCCTGTCGCTGGAAAAGGTTTAAACGCAGGATGTCGTCGTGCATAAGCGAGGTTTAAAGGCTCAGCTCGTTGACCAACCACGCCAACTAACCCGTCACCAAACGACATCGACACTTGCGCCGACGGATCGAGCCCCTGCGTTGCCATCAAATCAAAGCTTTGTTGCTCAAGGTTGGCGAGATAGACAGAGCAGCACTCGGTACGCATTGCCAAGCAGGTTTGTTGCACCAACGTATGCAGCGCCTGATCGAGATCGGCTGACACTGCAACGCTTTGCACAATATTCCTTAACTGCGTGAGCACCGAGTTTCTCCTTTACCCTCGCTTATTTTTACGTCGAGGTTTGCGTTCTTTAAAAGGCATCGCAAGCGGCGCAAACTCTTTCATTGCACGCCGATAGACTTCACGCTTAAATGCCACGACTTGACGCACAGGATACCAATAACTGACCCAACGCCAGCCATCAAATTCCGGTGTCCCGCCACGCAAAACGTTCACGTGTGACTCATCACACTCAAGCTTAAGCAAAAACCATTTTTGCTTTTGCCCAATACATACGGGTTTAGAATCCCACCGCACCAAGCGTTTCGGTAATTTATAACGTAACCAATGTCGACTAGTCCCCAAGATGCGCACATCTTTTTTGGTCAGTCCAACTTCTTCATACAATTCACGATACATGGCTTGCTCAGGACTTTCTCCTTCATCAATACCACCTTGTGGAAACTGCCATGAATGCTGACCATATCGACGAGCCCAGAGTACTTGACCGTGGCCGTTACAAATTACTATCCCCACATTGGGACGATAGCCATCGCCATCAATCACTGGACAACCTCAATGATAAATCTCTACTGAACCTGATTTTTTCACAAAAAGCGGCTGAGGGTAAACAAACATTGTGGATTGACCTTCTTTTTTGCGCTCTCGTCGTCATCTGAGGATAACTCACTCTCTAACAGGAAGTTATAAACATAGCAATGAGAGTTTGCGCACATTTATTCACGCTTTCTGTGGATAGATTTGTGAAGAAGCCTAGAAAAAGTGCATTAAAGCATCAGGTATCGATCATCTAACGGAAGGAAATATTGTCATACAAACAAAATAAGACCTTAAATTCATAAACTTAAAAGTAATTCGTTAAGATAGGATCCTTGACAAGATCCGACGATCATTAAATACGCACAGATCGCTCAAAGATCCACCAGTTAGTGAATTATCCACATCGATAGCTCAAAAAAACGACAGATCAGCTCTTTTATCCATTTTTCTCTGATTTTTATTACTGTATATATGATCATGTGCCTCATTTACGCGCATAAAATGATGCCCATGTGGATAACTAAAGGACAGTCATGACATTCTCTCCCCAAGGATCCACTTGCAGCACTGATGACAGTTCTCGATAATGCACGACCGTTATGCCCATAAACAGGATCGAGCCACTGTGATACATCCTCCTGAGTCTGAACAGATACTGATGGACCGAGCACTAGAGCTTGCAGGTCTGACGCTGGGTGAAGTGAGCCAGTCACAAGCGATAAGCTGTCCGGAAACACTCTCTCGGGAAAAAGGCTGGATCGGTATGTTACTCGAGACCTGTTTAGGTGCCAATGCGGGGAGTAAGCCTGAACAAGACTTCGCACATTTGGGGATTGAGCTAAAAACCATTCCCGTCAACCAAAACGGTAAGCCTCTAGAAACAACCTTTGTCTGTGTCGCACCACTCACTGGGATTGCGGGGGTACGTTGGGAAACCAGCCATGTAAGACAAAAACTATCACGCGTGTTATGGGTCCCAGTGGAAGGCGAGCGTGATATTCCCGTGGCGAAGCGACGGATAGGGACCCCCCTGCTGTGGTCTCCTAGCTCAGAAGAAGACGCATGCTTACGCGCCGACTGGGAAGAATTAATGGATTGGGTGGCATTGGGACGCGTGACCGAAATCACGGCACGTCAAGGCCAATACTTACAATTGCGGCCCAAGGCTGCTAATGGCAGCGTACTCACCGACGCCTTTGGGCCTCATGGCGAGCCAATTCGAACGCTACCACGTGGGTTTTATTTACGGACACAATTTACCCACCAGATCCTGACCCGTTACTTCCTCGATCCACAATAATAGCGCCTTAAAATCGAATCGGCATGTCTTCGCGACACCCAGGCTCCCCACCGGTCGCGAACTCATCATAGGGATCCATTAAGCGTAACACGCCCTGTTCAATGCCAAGCGCCTTGAGCTTATCCCCCACTTGTCCCACATGATCAAACTGCATCACCTCGCCGGTTTGATCGGAACGTAAAGGCTCGAGCTGCTTCTTGATTTCGACTTCTACCGAATACTTGGCGCCTCCCGCATGAGCCATGATGTAGCATTGCGGACATGACTGGGGATCCGCGCGCATCCACGCCTTGAGTTGTGCATAGTTCATTTGACTTTCCTCTTGTCGCTTTCTTTGGCGCCTGTTGCTACCTGACCCAATACACCCCATCGCCCGGCAATTCATGGCGTCACCCATACAAGTAATGGTTAAAGTTTGCACACCTGTCAAGCCGAGCGGTGCGGTTAAACCGCTTTCGATTAAAGGCAAAATTCTCTACTATGGACTGCCATAGGTCGATTGCAGACAAGGAGACAGGATGCAATACCACCGTTTGCCCCATTCCTCGCTAGACGTGAGTAAAGTGTGTCTTGGCACAATGACATTTGGTGAGCAAAATAGTGAAGCCGACGCGCATGCTCAGCTCGATCTTGCTTTTGAGCGCGGTGTTAATTTTATCGACACCGCAGAGATGTACCCCGTCCCCCCAAGCCAACCGACACAAGGTTTAACCGAGCAATATATCGGTAACTGGCTGGAAAAGTCGGGAAAGCGCGATCGTGTGATCCTCGCCACTAAAGTGGCTGGCCCGCGCAATGTTCCTTACATCCGTGACAACATGTCGCTCAACCGACGTCATGTGCATCAAGCCGTTGAAGATAGTCTGACGCGACTGAAAACCGACTATATCGATTTGTATCAAGTCCATTGGCCGCAACGGCATAATAACTGTTTTGGTAAGCTCAATTATCCTTATCAAGACGAGCATTCTGGGGTGACGATTTTGGATACCTTGGATGCACTGAACGAGCTAGTACAAGCGGGAAAAATCCGTTATATCGGCGTTTCTAATGAAACCCCTTGGGGCGTGATGCGCTATTTGCATCTGGCAGAGAAGCACAGCCTCACACGTATTGTCTC
The DNA here is from genome assembly GCF_013366455.1 of Salinivibrio sp. EAGSL. Taxonomy (NCBI): domain Bacteria; kingdom Pseudomonadati; phylum Pseudomonadota; class Gammaproteobacteria; order Vibrionales; family Vibrionaceae; genus Salinivibrio; species Salinivibrio sp. EAGSL. The sequence continues at coordinate 108,102 of NZ_JABWMG010000012.1, forward strand.
TATTCAGAATCCGTATAACCTGCTTAACCGGACGTTTGAGGTGGGGCTCTCTGAGATCAGCCACCAAGAAGGGGTGGAGTTATTGGCTTACTCACCGCTTGCCTTTGGCGCACTGAGCGGTAAATATTTGCAAGGTGCACGTCCAAAAGGCGCACGCTGTACACTGCATCAACGCTTCGCCCGTTATTTTACTGAATCAGGGCAAAAGGCCACACAAGAATACGTCGATCTGGCTCAGCGTCATGGTCTTGATCCGGCGCAAATGGCGCTGGCGTTTGTGAATACGCGTCCCTTTGTCGCCTCTAACATTATTGGCGCCACCACACTCAAACAGCTAGAGAGCAATCTCGACAGCTTGGATCTGACACTGAGTGATAATGTGCTTGCCGGTATTGATGAGATCGCTAACCGCTACCCTAACCCCTGCCCTTAGATCGCAAAACGGCAACCAACTTGGCTGCCGCGCAGTGTTTTATGCGAGGATGGGGCGGCGTATCAACCGATACGCCGCTTTCTGGGGCCCATTATAGCCACCGCCATCGTCGTCGCCATGTCACCAGATAACGTTTTGCCGCAAATTGTGTGCTAATGGGCAAGGCATCTTGCTTGTCAGGCACAATACCAATATCACGCTGTAGGTGACGATTTAACGCCACATTTGTGTAGCGATAACGGTGTGTGCTCGCACGACGCTGACGAATCGCATCCAAACGAACCAGTGCTTGGGCTAACGGTAATAAAGATAGTTGAGTCATGATGGCTCTCCTTTTGGGTTATAGGAGGCCACAGGCATAAAGCGAGGTGGTACTGCAAATTAGCCGCGTTATACCTGCGGCCAATTACAGTTGGACGCAGAGTCAGATGCGTGAGCGGGTATCCTGAGCCGAATCGTTGGCACAGTGACGCGCAGAGGCAAAAATGACATCGAGTTTTTTCATCGGAAAATAAGTCATGGCATTTACCTCCTAGGCATATGAATCTGCGTGAATGGAAGTGATAGTATTCAATAAATTATAACTAACATCAATAAGTTATATTAATATTACTCAAATAAAGCGCAACACTCTGTCTAGCTATGAAGGCATACGGGATTGTGCGATTAATTATCTCTCTGTTTGATAATTCGTAGATATTTGTCCCGCTGCTACCAGCGTGTATGAAAACACGGTTAAGCAAGCTCGCTTTGCGAGTAATGATTTAACGTCCTAAAATGCGAAAACCCAGCTTGCCAATAGAAATATTTGAGCCCATCACCATAGGTTGCCACATATACATGCCTGAAGCCTTGATGCTTCAGCGAGGTCATGACAAAACGCAGCAGAATCGTTCCTATGCCTTTTCCTTGATATTGAGGTGCGACAGCAAACGGTTCCAGATACACACTATTATCGGAATGATTTTGCCATCCAGTACACGCGGCAATCACTGTGTTTGGATAGAGTGGGTCGACTAAACAAAAATCTAAATCCTGACGATAATTAGGTGCGTTTTCCGTCATTGTATAACTTGATAATAAATCATAATGCGAACGAATCTGAAACGCCGAAGCAACACATTCCATCCGGCTTTCATACAAGCAGGGATCGACGAGGGTGCTAAGTAGATAATGACTGGTTGCCGAAGACTGCGTATGTTGATTTAAGTCACAGACAAGTAAATACTCCTGCCCGATATCCTGATCGAAACCATGCTCTTTAAGTAACGTTATTAGCAGGTTATCATCTTGATCCGCCCAACATGTCATCCTTTTTCGTCCACCTTCTAGGCAATAATTCGTCTCCATTGCCCAGCCCAGCATTTGCTTAAGTGAAGCATATCGATGCTCTGAAGCTGTAAAGAAAAAGCTGTTGAAATCGGCAGCCTCAGACAGAGCGATGCCCACTAGCTTGCCATCACTATCTCGCCACAACGACACATGGTCTTCCCAGTCAGTAATCCCTCTCTTCTCGAATAATGGTTTAACCAAATATCGCGCATATACAAACCGGCTCGGGTGCCAGCAAGCATCTACCGTCCTCTTTTTAAACAACGAATCAAAAAAGCGTTCCACTTCATTAAAAGCATCACTATGATATTCAAAAACTTTAAGTGGGCTAGTCATGTGCTTTCTCTATCACCTTATATCTATACAAAGTGTCATAAACACACGACAAAAAACATAGTACTTAGGGGCTAATTTCTACACTGTGATTACTAATACAAAATACATTTACATATTTTCTTCCGTTAACCACCAATGCGGGAGTTGTGGTCGATACATATAATACCCTTGCACATAGGGGATCGTTATTTCTTTTAATTTACTCACTGTCATCTCATCTTCTACCCCTTCTGCCACGATCTGTACCCCTTCTTTTCTACCATAGCCACATAGGTAGGTTAAAAAGTCCAGACAGGGTTGTGAGACAATGGATTCACTCACTAGCTTTTTGTCTAGTTTGACCTGATAAAGAGGAAGGTTAAACAAACTGGTGATTGCACTCATTCCTGCACCAAAATCATCAATCGAAAGCTTAAATCCAAATTGATTAAGCTTTTCGAGCACTGCGTTAACTTTCATCCCTCCGTCCAATGGATAAGACTCAGTGACCTCCAATACGATGCGTTCAGGGGATAAGTGGTACATTTTGACAATATTGAGAATATCTTCAACGACATTAGGATAAGTGAGTTGTTGAACTGAGATATTAATGTTAATCATTGGTCGAGTCTCAAACAACTTATCGTAATCAGTGAGGAATTGGCAGGCTTGACTGAGCACCTCTAGACCGAGTGCATGGATATGACCCAAATGTTCAGCAATAGGGATAAACTCATCAGGAGATATTGGCCCTATGATAGGATGCGTCCACCTGGCGAGGGCTTCAAAACTAAATATTTCTCCGCTTTTTACCTCAACGATCGGCTGTAAAGCTATATGGATACCGCATTCTTTAATTGCGTTTATAAGCGAGTCTGTGATCTCAAAATACCGTTGTTCTCCGCTACATAACCGTTTATCAATGGTCATATCAAAACCTATGTAGCGTCAATTATCTTGGCCGGTTTTCCGACAATTATCCTGGCCGGTTGAT
>NZ_JABWMG010000013.1:0-109598 GCF_013366455.1 Salinivibrio sp. EAGSL
CGATAAATACTGTTTTGTTCGTCTCTTGCGAGACAAACGAATTGACTGTGCCGAACAACGTAAACGTTGTTTCGTATTGGTCACTCAGTTCATCGAATAAATCTTTTTGTCTATTCTCAACGAGTGCCCACACAGATTGCATAGGTCAAATTGTTAAAGAGCGCCGCTCATCGTTGAGCGGGAGTGGCATAATACGCCACTTTGGCATTGAGTCAAGCATTTTGTTTTGCTTGTCTGTATTGCCGTTGTTAGCTCGGCTTGCCGTGCCAACGAGAAGCGAATTATAGAGAGTTGTTTTTTTGATGCAAGTGTTTTTGTTCAAAAAAATCTAATCGCACAACTTTTCGCCGCATCGTTAAATATACGTTTACGCTTCGGTATCTTTCAATGCATCCGGCACATCGGCAATCGATACGAGGACCGCGGTCGCTAACGCCATCCCTTCTTCGGTAACGGGCTTCCCTGAACGAACCAGAAAACGCGTTTCGATGCCTGCTGCTTGAGCGGCTTTCATGTCATCTGCTTTATCACCCACCATCACAGAGCGAGATAAATCAATATCAAGCTCTTCCGCTGCCTCTAAGATCATGCCTGGTTTAGGTTTTCGGCAGTCACAATCAAGTTGATATTCACCGATGCCGTCTAGTGCATGATGCGGACAATAGTAGATGCCATCGAAATCGACACCTTTATCGGCAAAGTTCCAATCCATCCATTCTGTCAATTGTAAGAAATCTTCTTCGCTGTAGTAACCCCGAGCAATGCCCGCTTGATTAGTGACTAACACTAAAAGATATCCTTTTTCTTTTAACGCGCGGCACGCCTCAAACACACCGTCAATGTATTCAAAGTTATCGATACTGGCCACATAACCGTGGTCAACATTCACCACGCCATCACGATCGATAAAAATTGCTGGTAGCCTCACGCATTTTTCCTCTTCATCAATAGTCACCAGATTATGTCACGCTCAAGACTGACTTGCATCCATACTCCCCGTCTCTTTCGCATGCTAGTATAGCGGCTTTATTGTCGGGTTTATTCGTTTATGCGCTCCCCATTTTCTATCACGCCGATCGGCACGCTCCAATCACCGTTTAAAGAAAAGTTTGCTGTTCCTCGCCAACCGGGGCTGGCACCGAGTGCGCTTGCCCACCTTAAATTACACGATGACGCGAATCAGATTGAGGCTGTCCGAGGCATCGAACAATATTCCCATCTATGGTTGCTCTTTCTCTTTGACCAAAACTTAGAGAAAGGATGGAGACCGACAGTGCGTCCCCCTCGTTTAGGTGGGAATGAACGTATTGGCGTCTTTGCTAGCCGAGCGACGTTTCGCCCTAACGGTATTGGCATGTCAGCCGTCGAGCTGGTTGATGTGTCACAGGATAACGGGCAGGTCACCTTAACACTGCGCGGGTGCGATCTCGTCGACCAGACACCTATTATCGATATAAAACCATACATTCCCTATTCAGATAGCATAGCCGACGCTCAAGGCGGATTTGCTCAAACCAAACCGCCCCCAATGGACGTCCGTTTTTCTGACAACGCATTACAGGCTTTATCTCAATCTCCTTATCAAGCCTACCATCAACGCGTGATTAGCGAAGTATTAGCCCAGGATCCTCGTCCTGCTTATAAACAGGGTAAAAAGATGATAAATGTTACGCCGTACACCTTTTTGATTTTAACGTGCGGTTTTATGTACAACCTACGCAAATCCTGGTCGTGGCGGTAGAAGCTTTTGTCGAAACTCCCCCACACTGTTAATATGTTTGGACTTATTGAACGCCAATTTCAACGGATAACTTTAAATGCGTACCAGTCAATATCTGCTTTCTACCTTGAAAGAAACCCCTAGCGACGCAGAGATTGTCAGCCACCAGCTGATGCTGCGCGCGGGCATGATTCGAAAACTTGCCTCTGGCCTTTATACTTGGTTGCCTTCGGGTGTCCGCGTACTTCACCATGTTGAACGCATTGTGCGCGAAGAAATGAATCGAGCCGGTGCCGTTGAGACCATGATGCCCGTTGTCCAACCTGCTGATCTTTGGTTAGAGACGGGGCGCTGGGAGAAGTTTGGTCCTGAGCTACTTCGTATTGCTGACCGCCATCAGCGTGATTTTGTCTTAGGCCCTACGCATGAAGAAGTGATTACGCACTTGGCACGTAATGAAATTAATTCATACAAGCAACTGCCGCTCAATCTTTATCAAATCCAAACCAAGTTCCGTGATGAAGTACGTCCAAGATTTGGTGTTATGCGCTCACGTGAATTCACAATGAAAGACGCGTACAGTTTTGATATTGATAAAGCAGGCATGGAACAAAGCTACGAGAAAATGCGTGCGGCCTACTGTGCCATTTTTGATCGTATGGGGCTGGATTATCGTGCTGTGTTAGCCGATACCGGTGCGATTGGTGGGTCAGCATCACACGAGTTCCATGTCCTGGCCGACAGTGGTGAAGATCTGATTGCATTTTCAACCGAGTCCGACTACGCGGCAAATATTGAAAAAGCCGAAGCTTTGGCACCTAAAACGCAGGCTGATGCACCGACCCAAGAAATGACGCTCGTCGATACTCCTGATGCGAAAACCATCGCTGAGTTGGTTGCGCAGTTTGAGCTTCCTATTGAAAAGACGGTAAAAACTTTATTTGTCAAAGCCTCTGACGAGGTAGAGTCTGATCTTATCGCCCTAATCATCCGTGGTGACCACGAGTTGAATGAAGTGAAAGCAGAGAACCTACCACAGGTTGCTGCACCACTTACCTTTGCGACTGAAGAAGAAATCCGCGCACTGGTTGGAGCGGGTCCTGGCTCTTTAGGGCCTGTCAACTTACCGTCTCCTTTCATCGTTGACCGCAGTGTGGCAGTCATGAACGATTTTGGCGCAGGTGCCAATATCGACGATAAGCACTACTTCGGGATCAACTGGGGACGCGATGCGACGCTTGACCAAGTTGAGGACCTACGTAACGTTGTCGAAGGCGACCCTAGCCCGTGTGGCAAAGGAACGCTGATGTTTAAACGCGGTATTGAAGTCGGTCATATTTTCCAGCTTGGTAATAACTACTCGCAAAAAATGAATGCCGGCGTGCTTGGACAGGATGGCAAGAACGCGATGCTAGAAATGGGCTGTTACGGTATCGGCATTACGCGTGTGATTGCTGCCGCCATCGAACAGAACCATGACCAAAATGGCATTATCTGGCCCGATGCCCTTGCGCCATTTAAAGTTGCCATTGTACCGATGAATATGCATAAGTCTGAGCGCGTACGCGAAGCAGCAGAAGCACTCTATGCTGATCTGACTCGCGCTGGTATCGATGTATTATTCGATGATCGTAAAGAGCGCCCAGGCGTAATGTTCTCCGACATTGAACTTGTCGGTGTTCCTCACACGATTGTTATCGGAGAGCGCAGCATGGATAACGGAGTGTTCGAGTACAAACACCGTCGTGATGGCGAGAAAGTGCCTTTTGCGATTGACGATGCACTGACTTTCATTCAATCAAAACTCGCTTAAATAGCGCGTGATGGTTGCATTCAATACCCCGTTTTAGCGGGGTATTTTTTTGCTGATTTGTTGCCAACCGGCCTCACTGATTACAAAGCCCTCTATTCAACGCAGTCACCATCCGCAATGTTTAAAAGATTGAATGTTGGAAAGAGTGTGACAATGACCATGCATCGGCGCACACAGGCTGTCTATAATCAAACTGTTAGCGCGAGGATGAGATATGTATGGCCAAAAGCAAACCTAAGACAGCTTTGGTGCTGACTGGCGGTGGGGCCCGAGCCGCTTACCAAGTTGGTGTGTTATCGGCGATCGCGCAGTGGTATCCGCGCGTGCATACTAGCCCGTTTACTATTTATTGTGGCACATCAGCCGGTGCGATTAATGCCGTCTCCCTTGCGAGCCATGCGTCATGTTTTCGACTAGGCGTCAAAAAACTGTCGTGGCTATGGCGCCGATTGAGTACGTCTCGTGTCATTGCGAGTCACCCCAGCGCATTGATTGGCCACCTGTTGTCACAAACCGGGCAACGTTTTCAGTCTCACTATCAACCTCCCATTCCCTTTGGCTTACTAAATAACCGACCTTTACGCTATCTGCTTAATCAAACCATTAACTTTAATAAACTTAATTATCAGCTCTTAGCTGGGCACTTACACGGGCTATCCGTCACCGCCTCTAACTATCAAACCGGCCAGTCAGTCAGCTTTTTCCAAGGAGATCCGGATATTCCGCCTTGGGTACGTGCCCGGGCGGTGGGCCGCCGCAGTCAAATATCAACAGAACACTTACTCGCCTCTTCCGCTATTCCGTTCATGTTTCCAGCATCTAGAATTGGCCATGAGTTTTACGGTGACGGTGCCATCCACCAGATCGCACCTTTGCGGCCAGCGGTAAAAATGGATGCAGAGCGTATCCTCATTTTAGATTTGACCACTGGGATCCGGCAGTCTACTCAAATTAATCATGCAGCCCCTGGGCTAGCAATGCTCGGCGGCCACCTGATGAATGCCATTTTCGCCGATACACTGTCTGCAGATTTGGAGCACCTTCAACGACTTAATCAAGTGGCTAGTGCGCTGACACCATCACAGCAGCAACAGTTGGGATTACGCCATATTGATGCCTTACATCTGCGTCCTTCTGAGCCTTTTGAGCCCCTAGCCAAGCGTTTTTACCCACATATGCCGATAGCCTTGCGGAGTTTACTCAAATTATTAGGCATCAATGCCGGTCAAGATGCGACCCTAGCGAGTTATTTGTTATTTGAGCCGGCATACCTTCGCCAGTTGATTGACATTGGTTATCGCGATGCACACAATCATCAGTCTGATATTCTCTCTCTACTGACCGATTAATTATCTAAAAAACAACATGCTTATTAGCCTCTCCTCACCATGATTAGGATGAATATTAAAGGCTGGCATGATTTCTGCTTTACCATTACAAACACACACGATTGTAGAGTTGTTATCCTTTAATGAATGCCTCGCACATAAAGCAGTATACAAAGGCTGATTCCCCCCCGCGGATTATTCCGTTGGGCGCCGATCAGCGCTTGTTGTTGCTGCAAAAACTGCAAGGCCACCTTGATATAAAGGTCCTGTTCGAGGTCTATGCGCGCCAATTAGAAAAACATATCGATATCGGTCGGATTATTTGGGAGCACGATGACATCTCCAATATCATTCGCCGTGGTGAGCAACATACCTTTCGTCAAACGTTTTCAATCAAGTTCAATAAACAGCCGCTTGGTGTCCTTCAATATTCGACACCTTATAAGCTCGACCGAGACGAAATTAGCTTGTTACACACCTATCACAAGTTATTAGCCGGGCCACTTAATAATGCCGTTGAGTATACGCGTGTGAAAAATATGGCGTTACTTGATGGTTTAACAGGCTTACACAACCGTACGAGCTTTGAGCAGGATCTTCAGCATGCGGTTGCTGTATGCGAGCGAGAAAATATCGGCCTTGTGATGGTGATGTTCGATATGGACAACTTTAAACAAGTCAATGACACCTATGGTCATTTGGACGGCGATAAAGTGTTACGCCGCTTTTCATTGCTGGTTAGGGAAGCGGTAAGAGGAAGTGATCGCTGCTATCGACTGGGCGGCGATGAGTTTGCCGTCATCTTACAGCCCGCCAGCCAAACGTCAGTCAAGCGAGTCACAACACGCGTTAAACAACTCGTTGGCCAAGACCACCTGCTATCCAGCCATCAGATCAGCGCCTCGGTCGGATTTTCTGAGTATCGACAAGGCGACAATAATCTCTCTCTTTACGAGCGTGCTGACCAGAGCATGTACCGCCAAAAGCGCGCACGTTAATACTTTCCTCCTGCCGGTGAGATTGGGTATAGTGCTCCTTATCATCACTTGAGGAGACAATCATGAAAGTTGCAGACTGCTGTGATCTTATTCGCCAACGCTATGCCGAAATAGGTAGTGGTGAGCAAGGCTATATTCCTGCGGCGATCCACTGCGCGATCAACACCCTAAACGACGTTGCACAAGATCCGTCGATTCCTCAGTCACGTCGCGACCAAGCTGCATTTGCAGCCGCCAATTTATTGATTAGCGATCACGAGGATTAAGATGGATTTAAACAATTACGCGACCATGGATCCTGTGATGCTGATGAGCATCATCAACATGAAGCTGCGTGATGAATTCGATGGCTTGGACGATTTGGTTCGCTATTACGAGATAGATAAAGTCGCTCTCTGTGCTCGACTTAAAGACGCGGGCTTTGACTACCTGGAAGCAACGAAGCAATTTCGGTAATCAGGATTAAAACGAGAAAAGCGGACATGGTGTCCGCTTTTTATCTCAATTCACCCTGTGAGCGTGTTCGCTTAACCCAGTGACACCCATAACACGGTTGCCACCAAAATAGGACACACGAACTTCACATAGGCGGGCCAAATTTTCCAAAAAAGGCTCTGTTCAATCTCTTCATAGCCCTCACGTAAGGCAGACAACTTACGGTCACGCGCCCAGATCCAGCCACCAAATAAGCAAAACAGTAAAGCAGCAAAAGGCTGGAAGTATTGCGTCGCCACTTTTGCCACTAACCCGAACAAAGTACCAAAGTGGAAAACAATCACCGCACTCAACGCCGCAATCAAGCCGCCAAGCACCCAGCTTGTCAATTTACGATTTGATCCTAACCGCTCGCTAGCCAGTGCAACCGGACACTCGAGCATAGAAATAGAAGACGTCAGTGCGGCAATCGTCATTAATAAAAAGAAGACCAAAGACACATAAGGGCCAGCAGCACCTAAGCTTTCAAACAGCAAGGGTAACACGGTGAATACTAAGGTATCGGCGCTAAGTAAGCTGCCATCCTGAGCATAGATTTCGACGCCCTGATGCATCGCCACAAACATCGCTGGCAATACCACTAACCCCGCAACCACCGCCACAGCAGTATCCACCAAGGTCACACTCAAGGCCATCTTAGGCAAATTCTCTTTCTGGCTAAGGTAAGAGCCATAAATCAACATCGAGCACCCACCAATCGTCAGCGAAAAGAACCCTTGCCCCATCGCGGCTAGCAACAAGTCTTTGTCCATGATCTTGCTAAAGTCTGGGATGAGATAGTGCTTTAGTCCTTCTGTCGCGCCTGGCAATGTCATGATGTAGATGAACATGGCGGCAAATAAGACAAATAGCGCAGGCATCAAACGCGTTGACCAGCGTTCGATCCCTTGCTTGACCCCGGCTTGGACGATAAAAATAGTCAAAACATAAAAAAGGATAGCACCAAACAGGTTACGCGACGCCGAAAAGCCTTTTAACCAAGCCGCTGTATCGGTAAATTGCAGGATCTCTGCGACCGCGGCGAGCAAAAATGACACTAACCAACCACCAACGATGCTATAAAACGCTAACACCATACAAGGCACCGCCAGGCCAATAAGACCCACACCACTGCCTAAGCGCTTCATTAGTGGATTGTCACTTAATGCACGCATACTATCTAGCGGGTTAGCTCGACCATGACGGCCTATCGCCATCTCGACCACCAGCATCGGAAACGCGACCAGCAGAATCATCAGAAGATAGACGAGCAAAAAAGCGCCCCCGCCATTACTGGCCGCTTGCGTCGGAAACCCCCAAATATTACCGAGCCCAACCGCAGCCCCTGCTGCAGCGAGAACGAAGCCAATTCTAGTACCGAATAACTCGCGACTTGATGCCATTACCACTCACCTCATGTATCATTAGACTAGTACATTAAGTAATTCGGGAAAATTAAGCAAGCCCGGGGCGCTTAACTGCTCAATTAATCATCACTAGACGGGCATGCTATTATGCCGCCATGATGCGCGATGTTTCTTTTGTCCTCGGTTTAACGGAGTAAAAATAGGTAAACATCCGTTTGCAAAGACTAACGCTAACGTTGCCAAACGAGTCGCCATTGCTGACCACTCGCCCCTAGACGAACAAAATGGTCAGCCACCGCTACCACGCCCTGATCGTCACAGACAATAGGTTGCCGACGACGTAACCAACTTGGGATCGCCGCCTCTTGATAAAGCTTCTTTAATTTTCGCCGCCCTTGCCGCCCAACAGGATGCATTGCTAAGCCACTCGGATTAAAGTGGACCTTGAGCGTTGAGGTTAATGGTCCGAGCGCTAAACCTGGCGCTGTCGCCTCAAAGGGCAACAAGTGCAACTGTCCAAGCCCATCGGGTAACGTCAGGGGCTGCTCCAGTGTTAACTCTCCTTGCCACTGCGATAAGTCGGCACAAGGTGTGACGACATAAAGCTGTTGCTGATAGCGACGAATACTGACATCTGCGATCGTCAAACACGGGTTAGCATCTTGTTTGGCGTGGATCACGTCACGGATAAGCACCTGTAACTGCGCATAAGTGAGCACCAACTTATATCGCTTTAGCCAATGACGGAGCAGCGCATGCGCCATGGCAGGATCCGCTTGGGGGAGTACCGCGATCGGTAACGCGCCTGAATCACTGACTGCATTTTCCACTATCGGCGCGATAAAACGCGTCAGCAGCGAGGATTGCTCTGCACATAGGCGCTGTGTGCGTTGAACGGCTTGTCGAAAGCCAGGCCAGCGCGCATCGGCTTGCGGTAACCAGCGCTGACGTAAGAAGTTGCGATCAAAGCGAGTTTGCTGATTGCTAGGGTCATCAATCCAACTCAGCCCATGGCTGCTGGCATAGCTTGCAAGGGCAGCACGTGATTGGGCTAAGAGAGGCCGCACGAGCCAGCCATGTCCTAATGGACGCACCTCGGGCATCCCTGCTAATCCGTCGAGGCCACTGCCACGCTTTAGCGCGAGAAAAAATGTTTCGACCTGATCGTCACTATGCTGCGCCGTCAACACTAAACCTTCCGGCTCTAGATGTTGTTGCAAAGCCTGATACCTTGCTTCACGCGCGGCGTGTTCAAGACTGAGCGCACTGTCGAGTTCAACATGCTCAACTCGACAGTCAAAGCCCGCTTGTGCAGCCCAGTGTTGGCATTGTCTCGCCCATTGTTCAGCCTGCAGTTGCAAACCATGATTGACATGGACCACCCGATAACAATGCTGAGGATGCTGATCACGATACTGAGCCAACAGTGCAAGCAGCACCCGAGAGTCCAGACCACCGCTTAATGCGAGAATGATCTGCCGTGGCGTCGTGGTTAACGGTGCCAAACAATCACAAAGTTGTTGGTAAAGCATAGGCATTCACTGTTGATATAATCCGCCATTGTTGCTGGCCGCTGGTAAAAAGAAAAGGGCCCGAAGGCCCTTTTATCCCTATAAATACCATAACGGCTTAGCAATAACCGTAGTTCAATAAACGCTGGTAACGACGATCGCGCAGGCTTTCCGTATCCAAGCCTTCCAAATCAGCCAGCTGGGCCAACAAGGTGTCTTTAATACGCTCTGCCATCGCGGTTAAATCGCGATGGGCGCCCCCAAGTGGTTCGCTAATCACAGTATCAATTAAACCCAGCTCTTTAAGCCGTGGCGCTGTGATCCCCATTGCATCCGCCGCTTGAGGGGCTTTTGCTGAATCACGCCAAAGAATCGACGCACATCCCTCAGGCGAAATCACCGAATAGGTTGAGTATTGCAGCATGTTGACGTAATCGCCTACACCTATCGCTAACGCTCCTCCAGAGCCTCCTTCACCGACCACATTACAAATAATGGGGACAGTTAACCCAGCCATTTCTTTAAGGTTTCGAGCAATCGCTTCCGACTGGCCGCGCTCTTCCGCGCCCACACCAGGATACGCGCCGGCGGTATCAATAAAGGTGATCACAGGAATATTAAACCGTTCCGCCATCTTCATCAGGCGTAATGCTTTACGGTACCCTTCTGGTTTTGGCATTCCAAAGTTACGTTTTACCTTTTCGTTAGTATCACGCCCTTTTTGGTGACCGATCACCATCACTGGACGTCCCTCAAGACGCGCCAATCCACCGACTAATGCTTTGTCGTCGGCATACGCACGATCGCCGGCCAGCTCATCAAATTCGTGAAAAATCCGGTTCAGATAATCGTAGGTGTAAGGGCGTTGTGGATGACGCGCCAACTGCGCGACTTGCCAAGCACCTAAATCAGCAAAAATCTTTCGAGTAAGCTCAACGCTTTTGGTTTCCAGCTGCTCGATTTCTTTATCTAAGTTAACCGCGTCTTCTCCGCCACGCTTGGACACCGCACGAAGGGCCTCAATTTTGGCTTCTAATTCTGCGATCGGTTTTTCGAACTCTAAAAAATTAAGACTCATACCAAGAGAATCCTATTGGTCACCGCCAGTGTACGCGATACGTCACCAGCCTGGCTTAGTTAAACTCTAATTCGACTTGATCATTACCGAGCAAGCCTTTCAAGGTGTCGATTAATTCATCGGTTGGCGTCACACGCCATTCCGCGCCTAAACGCAACCGAGCACGCGCATCATCACGCTGATAATAGATATTCACCGGCACCGTACCCGAACGATACGGCGCCAGTGCATCATGAAATTGTTCAAAAAAGGGTGCCTCTATTTGCTTAGATGACATCGATATACCCAAACAACGCGCGTATTTTTCCCGCGCTTGGCTAATGTCCATCAATTCACGGGCGGTCATTTTAAGCCCCCCGTTGAAGTCATCAAAGCTGACCTGTCCTGAGACCACCAGAATGCGATCTTTCTCCACTAGATCAAGATATTTGTCGAGCACGTCAGAAAAAAGCATCACTTCCATCCGGCCCGAACGATCATCCAGGGTCAGTATCCCCAGCCGAGAGCCGCGTTTGGTGGTCATGACTCGCGCAGCAATCACCAACCCTGAAACGGTCGAGATCACATCGCGTTTAGTTGCGTGCGCATCTTCCAGCCGCCAGGTCACATAATTTTTCAGCTCTTTGCGGTAACTATTAATGGGATGACCGGTTAAATACAACCCTAGCGTTTCTCTCTCTCCCTCTAGCCATACTTTATCTGGCCAAGGGGCCGCATGCGCGTAGGCGTGCTCAACTTCTTCAGGGGCATCAGTTAATACCCCGAACATATCGGTTTGCCCATATGCTTCAGCTTGATGGTGTTGGCTCGCGGCGCGAATCGCTTCATCGACAGACGCCATCATCGCAGCACGATGTGGCCCCAGTTTATCCATAGCACCGGCGCGGATCAGCCGTTCAATCACACGTTTGTTGACTTTTTTAGTATCAATTCGAGCACAAAAATCAAACAAGTCTCGGAAATAACCGTCTTGCTCGCGAGCGGCGACAATTGTATCAATAGGGCCTTCGCCAACCCCTTTAATCGCCCCAATACCGTAGACAATCTCACCTTGGTCATTCACGGTAAAATGATGCAGACCCGCATTCACATCGGGCGGTAACACCGTCAGCTTCATGCGGCGACACTCTTCAACCAGCCCCACGACTTTATCGGTGTTATCCATATCAGCGGTCATCACCGCCGCCATAAACTCAGCGGGATAGTGCGCTTTTAGCCACAGCGTTTGATAAGAAACTAGCGCATATGCCGCTGAATGCGATTTGTTAAAGCCGTAACCGGCGAACTTTTCTACTAAGTCGAAGATGCGCATCGCCAGCTCGCCATCAATGCCGTTGGCGATCGCCCCTTTCTCAAAGATTGCACGCTGCTTGGCCATTTCTTCGGGCTTTTTCTTACCCATGGCACGACGCAGCAAGTCTGCACCGCCCAGAGTATACCCCGCTAGCGTTTGCGCAATCTGCATCACCTGCTCTTGATAGAGAATGATGCCATAAGTCGGCTCAAGCGTTTCTTGCAGTGACGGATGTTGCCACTTCTCATCGGGATAAGAAACCTGCTCTCGGCCATGCTTACGGTCAATAAAGTTATCGACCATCCCTGATTGCAACGGGCCGGCCGGAACAACGCCACCAAAGCGATCATGTCCTCAAAACTATCGGGCTGAAGACGCTTGATCAGCTCTTTCATGCCACGCGATTCCAGCTGGAAAACCGCGGTCGTCTCGGCTTTACGCAACATCGCAAAGGATGCCTGATCGGTCATCGGGATCGCGGTAATATCAATCGGATCCAGCCCTTTGGCTTTCAAGCGAGGATTGATCATGCCCAACGCCCAGTCGATGATCGTCAGGGTTCGCAGGCCCAGGAAATCAAACTTCACCAAGCCTGCGGTTTCAACATCATTTTTATCGAACTGGGTAACAGGGTGGTGTCCCTCGCTATCACAATAGAGTGGCGAGAAATCGGTAATCGTCGTGGGCGAAATCACTACCCCGCCCGCATGCTTACCCGCGTTACGTGTGACCCCTTCCAGCTTCCGCGCCATGTCGATCAGCGCTTTGACTTCTTCATCATTGTTATAGACTTCGACCAGCTGGGGCTCTGCGTCAAAGGCTTTCTCAAGGGTCATCCCTGGATCAGGAGGCACAAGTTTAGAAATGCGATCAACAAAGCCGTAAGGGTGTCCCAACACCCGACCTACATCGCGAATAACCGCCTTGGCCGCCATGGTACCAAAGGTAATGATCTGAGATACCGCATCACGTCCGTACATTTCGGCGACATGGTCGATCACCAGATCGCGTTTATCCATACAGAAATCGACATCGAAATCCGGCATCGAGACACGCTCGGGATTCAAGAAGCGCTCGAAAAGCAGATCAAATTGCAGCGGATCCAGGTCGGTGATTTTGAGGGCATACGCAACCAATGAGCCAGCGCCCGAACCACGCCCTGGACCAACGGGGATATCGTTATCTTTTGACCATTGGATAAACTCCATGACGATCAAAAAGTACCCGGGAAATCCCATTTGGTTAATCACGCCAAGCTCACGCTCCAAGCGTGCGTCATAGTCGGGTCGTCGACGTGCTCTTTCTGCTTCATCAGGAAACAAAAAGGCGAGACGTTCTTCCAACCCCTCTTGCGAGCGTTTAACCAGGTACTGATCAATGTCCATTCCCTCGGTCGGGAAGTTCGGTAAGAAGTATTCGTTTAGCCGAACAGGCACATTACAGCGTTTGGCTATTTCAACACTGTTGGTGAGTGCTTCGGGAATATCCGCAAACAGCTCACACATTTCTTGCTCAGTGCGTAAATACTGCTCTGCACTGTAGTGTTTAGGCCGACGCGGATCATCGAGCGTAAAGCCATCATGAATCGCGACGCGAATTTCGTGAGCATCAAATTCATCGGGCGAGAGAAAACAGACTTCATTGGTCGCCACGACAGGTAAATCATGCTCGGCAGCAAAGTCGACCGCAAAATGGAGGTAGCTCTCTTCATCTTGGCGTCCGGTCCGCACCAACTCCATATAGTAAGCGTTAGGAAAGTACCGCTGGTAGAAGTGTGCGCACTGTTCGGCGAGCGCTTGGTTGCCTTTCAGTAAAGCACGACCCAAATCACCACGACAGCCGCCAGATAGCACAATTAGGCCTTCGGCATGGTCAACGAGCCATTGTTGATCAATCACAGGACGATGCTGCACATGGCCGCGCAAATACGCTTTGGAGATCAGTAATGTCAGGTTTTTGTACCCAACTTTATTGGTGGCAAGCAGGGTTAGCTGACATAACTCATCGCCAAACGCATCAGACTGAACATTAAAATCTGCCCCGATAATGGGCTTAACACCCACATTGTTCGCAGTGTTATAGAACTTAACCAACCCACATAAATTACTGAAATCGGTGAGTGCCATCGCAGGCATGCCCATTTCCGCCACTTTTTTTACCAATGGCGGCACTTTGGACACTCCATCAACCATGGAGTAATCACTATGAATGCGTAAGTGGACGAAACGTGGCTCAGACATAAAACTCGCTACTTCACTATGATTGGCTGAGATAAATAGCGCGCACTAGTCGATACCGAGCGCGCGTTTAACCGGCTTAAAGCTCTTACGATGCATCGGTAAGGCACCGTGCTCAGCTAAAGCGGCCATATGAACTTTGGTCGGATACCCTTTATGTTGGGCAAATCCGTAGCCTGGATACGCGGCATCCAGTAACGCCATTTCATGATCGCGATCGACCTTGGCTAAAATTGAGGCGGCACTGATTTCCGCCACGCGTAAGTCACCTTTCACAACGGCTTGCGCCGGCATCGGTAAGTCAGGCACGCGATTACCGTCAATCAGCGCATAATCCGGAGTAACCGACAGCCCATTCACCGCACGCTGCATCGCTAGCATCGTGGCGTGTAATATATTGAGTGCATCAATTTCATCAGGCTCAGCACGTCCAACAGACCATGAAAGCGCTTTTTGCTTGATCTGATCATACAGCGCAAGCCGCTTTTTCTCGCTCAATTTCTTTGAATCGGTTAATCCAACAATCGGCTGATTGGGATCTAAAATCACCGCCGCTGTCACCACCGCGCCGACAAGCGGGCCTCGCCCGACCTCATCAACACCAGCAATCACGTTGGCGTCCGGGTATACAAAAGGTTGTTCAGTCATGGTGACCCAATAGTGTTAATACTGCCTTGGCGGCGGAGGCATCCGCATTTTGACGAATGGTTTGATGCAACGCAGTAAAGGTGGACAACAGTGCTTGATTATCGCTATCAAGCTGATCACTAACGGCCTTCGCTAACGCCTCTGGCTGACAGTCTTCCTGTAGCAGTTCAGGCACCAGTGGCGCGTCTGCTAAAATATTCGGCAACGAGACATACTGGGTCTTAAGCAAACGCTTTGCCAGCCATGCTGTCAGTGGTTTCACGCGGTAGCCCACCACCATAGGACGCTTGAGTAACATGCATTCAAGCGCGACGGTTCCCGACGCCAGCAACACAGAATCGGCCGCACTAATAACCTGGCGCGCTGTATCGTCAACCAAGGTAAACGAAAGCTCTGGGGCAATGGCCTGCCAAGCTTGCTCAAACTGTTCGCGACGTGCCGAGTTAACCAAAGCAACCACAAAGCCAAGTTCCGGATAACGTGCCGCAAGCTGTTGGCAGGCTTGTATGAACGGCGGGGCTAACATCGCCATCTCACTGCCGCGACTTCCCGGAAGGACCGCTAACCAACGTTTATTAGGGTCAAGCCCCAGGGTTTGCTGTGCCGCCGTTTTATCCACTTGCATCGGAATGCTATCCGCCATGGTGTGACCGACAAAGGCACACGGCACGTCGAACTTGTCGTAAAACGCTTTTTCAAAGGGCAGAAACGCTAAGACAAGATCCGTGGCGGCCGCAATTTTAAAGATCCGCTTTTGCCGCCACGCCCACACTGACGGGCTGACGTAATGGACGGTTTTTATTCCGGTTTTTTTTAATGATGCTTCAAGACGTAAGTTAAAGTCCGGCGCATCAATACCAATAAAGACATCAGGCGGATGAGCAGTAAAGTGCTTCACCAGCGCGGCCTTCACATTCAATAAACGCGGCAGTCGACCCAAGACCTCGACCAGCCCCATCACGGACAGCTCTTCCATATCAAACAGGCTCTGGCAGCCTTGCGCTATCATTCGTGGGCCGCCAATGCCGACAAATTCAATATTCGGGTGCTGGGCGCGCAGTGCCTTGATGAGGCCTTCACCTAAAACATCGCCGGAGATTTCTCCGGCGACGATTCCAACCCGTAATGGACGCTCACTCGGTAACATTAACGAATAACGCCTCGCGTTGAGCGTGCAAAAAAGTCAACAAACAACGCCAATGCAGGTTCGTCTTCTGCTTGCGCCGCGAGCTCTTTTTTCACTTCTTCTAACGTTTTACCGGCGCGATACATGTTTTTATACACCGCACGAATGGCCCGAATGGCGGACTTGTCGAAGCCACGGCGTTTGAGACCCTCCACATTGATCCCAAACGGTGCGCAGTGATTGCCTTGAGCCATCACATACGGTGGCACGTCTTGAACCACAATGGATCCGCCGCCGAGCATGGCATGACTACCAATGACGCAGAACTGGTGAATAGCTGACATCCCGCCCACTATCGCATAGTCATCGACATGGACGTGTCCTGCCAAGGTCGCATTGTTGGCAAAAATACAATGATTCCCTACCACACAATCATGGGCAACGTGGGCATTAATCATAAACAGGTTGTCGCTGCCAACTTTGGTTTCGCCTTTATCTTGCACCGTGCCGCGGTGCATGGTCACGCTTTCCCGAATGGTATTGCGATCACCAATTTCCAATGTTGTTGGCTCACCAGCATATTTAAGATCTTGGCATGCTTCACCAATGGAGGCGAACTGATAGATTCTATTATCACAACCAATACGCGTAGGCCCTTTGATCACCACATGGGTCATCACTTCGGTCCCTGCACCGATCTCTACACCCTTCCCCACATAAGAAAAGGCGCCAATTTTTACGTTTTCCCCCAAGACTGCACCGTCTTCGACAACGGCAGCGGGATGGATATAGGCAGTTTCGTGGATCACAATTAGATCTCTCTTCTTGCGCACTTTAATTGAGCCGAGCAGACAACATCACCATCGACTTTTGCGACGCCAGTAAAGGCCGCAATACCTCGGCGCTCTTTAATAAATTCTACCTCGAGAACCAGTTGGTCGCCTGGCGAGACTGGGCGGCGGAATTTAGCATTATCAATGCTTGCAAAATAGTATAGCTCGTTGTCTTTCGGCTTACCGAAGGTCTTAAACGCGAGCAAGCCTGTCGCTTGTGCCATCGCCTCTAGGATCAGTACGCCTGGGAACACCGGCAACTGCGGAAAATGCCCAGTGAACTGCGGCTCATTAACCGTAATATTTTTAATCGCGTGAAGGTACTGCCCTTCTTCAAAATCGGTAACACGATCAATCAACAAAAAAGGATAGCGGTGTGGTAACAGCTCTTTGATTTCATTGATATATAGAACTTTTTTTTCGCGAGTCAAGGTAGTATTCCCGTTCAAATCCAATACTGACTTCATTAACGCAAAACGGCCCGCGTTACTAAGGCGGGCCTGCTATTCTCGGCGTTAATCTTGTTTGTCGAGCTGATGTTCCAGCTCTTTAAGTCGCTTGTGCATCTCGTCAATTTTGAGCACACGCGCGGCTGTTTTCCGCCACTCGCGGTTGGGCTGTAACGGAATACCGGACGAATACATGCCCGGCTCAGTGATTGGCCGCATCACCATCGCCATTCCTGTGATGGTCACGTTATCTGTGATTTCCATATGGCCATTAAACACGCTGGCGCCACCGATAATGCAGTGTTTACCTACTTTGAGGCTGCCTGCCATTACCGTTGCACCCGCGATTGCCGTGTTCTCACCAATCGAGACATTATGCGCAATCTGGCACTGATTGTCGATAATCACGCCATCAGCAATCTCGGTATCATCCAACGCCCCACGGTCGATAGTGGTACAGGCACCTATTTCGACTCGGTTACCAATCACAACCCGGCCAAGCTGAGGGATTTTAATCCATTTGCCTTTGTCATTGGCGTAGCCAAACCCATCTGCGCCGATCACTGTTCCTGCTTGAACCAAACAATCTTGACCGATAACGACATGATGATAGACGCTAACATTGGCCCACAGTTTTGTCCGCGCGCCGAGTTTTGCGCCCTTACCAATAAAGCAACCTGCGCCAATTTGAACGTTGTCACCAATTAACGCCCCAGATTCAATCACCGCATTAGGACCAATGGCGACGCCTTCACCTAGGATGGCATCATTTGCAACGACCGCTGACGACGCGATATCGGTGGCGCAGGCAGGGGTCGTATCTAAAATTTGTGCGACCTTCGCGTAGGCTAAATAGGGGTCTGCCACCACCAAGGCATTGCCATGGCAATAGGCAAGATCGCCTTCTTTAAGCATCACCGCGCTAGCACGACACAGTGCAAGACCCTTCCGATATTTCGGACTCGATAAGAAGGTGATTTGCCCTTCTCCCGCTGAATTCATCCCTGCAAGCGAGGTTATCGTTACAGCGCCGTCTCCGTGGAGCTGTGCATCCAGTTTTTCCGCTAATTCAGCGAGAGTAATTGAAACCATGGGCTCCTCGACGGTTAGTTAACTGCGTTAATCACTTTTTCAGACAAATCATCACTTGGGTTCGCATACAAAACGGCATTGGCATCAATCACGATGTCATAGCCCTCTTGCTCTGCCACTTTATCGACGGCTTTTTTCAGCTTTTGCACCAGCTTAGATTCTTCTTGGCCGCCGCGCTTGCGCTGATCTTCCTGCAAGGCTTTTACTTTGAGTTTATAGTCAGACTCCATCGACTGAAGCTCGCGTTGTAGCTTCACGCGCTCGTCTTCGCTCATCAACTCACCATTACGTTTAAGTTTTTCTACGCCTTTTGAGAGCTTTTCTTTCAAACGTTCAATCTCTGCGACGCGATCTTTAAATTCACCACGCAATTTTTCATTGAGGTTATTTTTTTGCGCCAGCTGCGACATCACAGCGCCGGTTGATACGTAGCCCACTTTCTGTGCAGCATCAGCCGCTGATGCGTACATGGACGTGGTCAATACCGCGACACTCAGTCCCGCTGCTTTCAAAAATGATTTCACAATAGTCTCCTTTCTGATCATCAGAATGTGCGCCCGATCGTGAAGGTAAAGAACTCTTCATCGTCGCCAGGCTGGCTAGTTATAGGTTTTGCGATGGAAAACACCAAAGGTGCCATCGGTGACATCCACTGCAGTGCCACACCGTAAGCGGCACTGACATTGGATGGATCTGAGTAGTCTTTTGTACCTGGGGGATAGCCCATATCGACCAGTTCTTGGCGATCAAACTCAGTGTCCCACACAGAGGCGGCATCAATAAAGACGCTGGTACGGATTTGCTCGCGTGCTTCATCTGAAGCAAATGGCGTCGGTACAATCAGCTCAACACTGGCAAGCGCCATGGCGTTACCACCAACCGCATCACTTGAACCGTAAGACCCTTCGGATTGTTCAATGTCCCCGTCCGGCTGCTCAGAGCCATCTGCTTCATAAATAGCTTTAGGGCCTACCGAGTTCGAGCGGAAGCCACGCAGAGATGAGAAGCCACCGGCATAATAGTTTTCATAAAACGGCAGCATATGGTCTTGGCCGTTGGTTTGACCATAGCCGTTACCATACGCGAGACGACCACGCGTTAAGAGCGTAAATTCATGCTCTTGTGTCAGCGGCATATACTGGCGAATATCGTACTGCATTTTAAAATACTGAACGTCGGACCCCGGCACTGTCATGCGATAAGAGGCTCGCTGATAATTACCGGCGGTTGGAAAGTAGCCACGGTTGAGATTATTGCGCGTCCATGAGACGGACATATCAAAATCATCAACTTCGAGTCCACCATTGCTCGTTAAGTGATCATTATGGCGTTCAAGAAACTTATCGATTTGGTAGTATTTACCAATATTTTCAATTTTGTTGTGGGTATACCCTAGCGAGAAATCGACTGAATTCAACTCATCGGTCCAAAAACCCCACGTCAGGCTTGTCCCGTAACTCTCGTTGGTATACTCAACAATATTGGCATCACGCGCTTCAAACTCGTTGTAAAATACCTTACCACCCAGACTGACACCATCGAGGGTAAAGTAAGGGTCTCGGTACTCCAACGTTAGGTTTTTACGGTAATCATTGACCATGGCATTAATGCCAAAGCGATTACCGGTACCGGCAAAGTTATCTTGCTGCAAACCGAGCTGTAAACTGGCGCCAGACTCGGTACCGTAACCGACACCAAAGTTAATGCTACCGGAGTTGGCTTCTTTGACTTTATAGTTAACATCGACTTGATCGTCCGTTCCCGGCACGCGTTGTGTATCCACTTCCACGTTTTGGAAAAAGCCGGTACGACTCAACCGCTCTTTCCCCCGAGTGACCGCTTTGGAGTTTAGCCAGGTTCCTTCCAGCTGTCGCATTTCGCGGCGTAACACTTCATCTTTAGACGTGGTATTCCCGGAAAAGCGGATATTGCGCACGTAGATACGCTTACCCGGCTCGACATTCACGGTCAGTGAGACTTGTTGGTTGTCATCGTCAAAAGTCGGCATGGTATTGACTTTGGGGTAGGCAAAGCCGGTTTCACCAAGATGGCGCTTAATGGCCTCTTCGAGTGCAGTCACCTTATCGCCATTGTAGGTATCACCACGGGTAAAGCTAACCAATGAACGGTAAGTGTCTTCGTTTTGCGGATCGCCACGAAAGTTGACATCAGCAATCTCATACGGCTTGCCTTCGTTCACATTCAGAGTGATGTAAACACCCTTTTTATCTGGCGAAATAGCCACCTGGGTCGATTCAACGCGAAACTTTAAATACCCACGATTGAGATAAAAATTACGCAGTTTTTCCAGATCGCCAGCAAGCACCTGCTTTTGATACTTTTCGTTGGCTAAGAAATTCCACCACGGCACATCGGCACGCAAATCGAAGCTATCGCGTAATGCGTCATCACTGAAGACGTCGTTCCCCACGAAATTGATCTGCTCAATCTTAGCCGAGACGCCCTCAGTAAATACAAACTTCAAATCCGCGCGATTTCGCGGCAAAGGCGTAACAACGGCTTTTACCGACGCACTGTATTTACCCACACTGTAATAAAAGTCTTCTAAGCCTTTCTCAATATTACTAAGCTTTGTCCGATCAAGCGCCTCACCGACACGCAGCCCGGAAGACGTGAGGTTTTCTTGTAGCTGCTCTTTTTTAATTGCTTTGTTGCCTGAGAACGAAATGCTCGCAATAGTAGGACGCTCCACGACTTTAACCAGCAAGGTTTCATCATCGCGATAGACGCGCACATCCTCGAAATTACCCGAGGCAAACAGTGCATTTATCACATCTGCCACATCCTCGTCGTCGACGTTGTCACCCACACGGACCGGCATCGATAGCAATGCAGCCCCTAAGCTGACCCGCTGTAGGCCTTCAAAGCGGATATCGCTTACCTCGAATGTGTCAGCATGCGCCATACTGCTGCTTACTAAAAGAGACGCTATTAATAGTTTTTTCATCGCCATGTGCTATCTGACTTATCCTTGAATACTAACCGTTTAAAGTCGGGCGAAGTCGTTAAACAATGCCACTGCCATCACCATCATCAACACGGCAGCGCCGATACGATACCCAAAGTCCTGTACACGCTCGGAAACCGGTTTTCGTGTCACAGCCTCAATCCCAAAGAACAGCAAATGGCCGCCATCTAATACGGGCAGAGGAAGTAAATTGATAATGCCTAGGTTCACACTGATCAGTGCCATGAACCCTAAAAATGAGATCAATCCGATCTCTGCTGTCATGCCCGCGCCTTTCGCGATCGATATAGGACCACTTAAGTTGTTCACACCCACATCACCGGTGATCAGTTTTTTTATCATATTGACGGTCATGCTGATCACTTGGCCCGTTTTATTGACCGCTTCTGGTATCGCCGCTAACGGCCCATATTGTTGCGTGAAACGGTATGATTCAGGCCATGCTGCCATTTGAGGAGCAATCCCCGCATACCCTGTCATTTGACCTTCAACGTCACGCGCATCCGGGGTGAGTGTCAAATTTTGCGTTTCCCCATCGCGGACGATTGTCAGCGACAAGCTTTGATTGGGACTTCGTTTGATCACCGTAACGAGCGCTTGCCATGATGCCAACTCAGTGTCATCCACGGCAACGATCTTATCACCTTGCTCGAGTCCAGCTTGCGCTGCCGCGCTCTGTTCAACCACTTGTGCGACCGACAATGTGATCGCGGGTCGATAAGGCGTGATGCCAAGCGTCGTCAAAGGCGATTGTTTTTCTGGATCAAACTGCCATTGCGTGAGATCTAGGGTGTAATCGCGTTGATAAGTTTGCGCCGGACTCTGTTTCGCAGTGAGGGTCATGCTCTCATCACCAATATGCCCGATCAACGCAAAATTAACCGCTTGCCAATCAGCGGTTTCGACGCCGGAAACTTGGGTTAGTTCCATTCCTGATTCGATTCCGGCTTCAGCAGCAATCGAATTGGGGGATATTTCGCCGATCACAGGTTTGACAGCAGGAACACCGATCATCATCACCAGCCAATACGCAAAGGCGGCAAAGATAAAGTTAGCGATAGGGCCGGCGGCGACAATGGCGCTACGTTGCCATAGGGGTTGGTTGTTAAATGCGCGGTGCTTGTCTGCGTCAGGAACAGCCTCAATACGCTCATCCAACATTTTGACGTAGCCACCGAGCGGGATCGCAGCAATCACGTATTCGGTATTGTCTTTGCCGTACCAGCGCCATAATGCGCGACCAAAACCAATTGAAAAACGCTCAACCTTTACACCACAGCGACGAGCGACCCAAAAGTGACCGTATTCGTGAATTGCAACCAGTATGCCAAGCGCGACAATAAACGCCGCCGCGTTCCAAAGAAAATCGCTCATTTTGTCACCTTAGTAATCTGCTCATTGGCAGCCATGCGAGCTATTCTATCCAGCTCAAATAAGCAATCCAAGCTTGTTGGCGTGGGAAGCGATGATTGGGTCAATACCTGCTCATTGATGCGAGCAATATCCATAAAGCTGATCTTTCCGGCAAGAAACGCGGCGACAGCTTGCTCATTGGCGGCATTGAGCGTGGTGGTTGCTGCTTGCCCCTGCTTACAGGCTGCGATCGCGAGCGAAAGACAAGGATAACGACACGCATCCGGTGCCATAAAAGTAAATTCGCCAATTTGAGTGAAATCAAGAGGCGCTACCGACGCTTGAACGCGATCAGGATATCCCATTGCATGAGCAATCGGCGTACACATATCGGGCGTACCCAATTGCGCGAGCACCGAGCCATCACACATCTGTACCATGGAGTGGATCACTGACTGCGGGTGGATCACTACTTCCAGTTGATGAGGCTGGGCGTTGAATAACCATCGCGCCTCAATGTATTCCAAACCTTTATTCATCATGGTTGCTGAATCGACCGAGATTTTTGGCCCCATCGACCAATTAGGATGTGCGATGGCCTCTTCAACACTGACGGTCGCTAAGCTTTGTGGGTCACGATAGCGAAATGGTCCACCCGAGCCTGTTAGCAAAATTTTATTGACGCCGGCCGCTTGCAAATCACAGCGTCCAGGCTGTTGCTGCACGGATTGCGGCAAGCATTGAAAGATCGCATTGTGTTCACTATCGATGGGCAGCAGCTCAGCGCCGTATTGATAAACAGCATCAATAAAAAACTGCCCAGACATTACCAAGGCTTCTTTATTGGCAAGCAGCACCCGTTTGCCCGCTTTAACCGCCGCCATTGTTGAAGACAGCCCGGCCGCGCCAACAACTGCCGCCATCACCATATCCACTTCAGGTAATGCCGCAAGGTGACATAAACTGTCCTCGCCAGCGAGTACTTCGGTGCCGATCCCTCTTTCAAGCAACGCATGACGCAACTGTTGCGCTGACGCGCGATTGGCCATCGCGGCGTAAGCAGGTTGCCAATCGACACATAACGCAATCATTTTCTCGACATTGGTATGTGCAGCCAATGCCGTGACTTCAAACTTTTCAGGGTTGGCTGCAACCACTTTTAGGGTACTGGAGCCAATAGAACCTGTGGCGCCTAATACGGTGATTCTTTGCATGTCGAAGACTCGTTTCACTTAATTCGCAAATGCGAAGTACAACACGGTAAACACTGGGAACGCTGCCGTTAAGCTATCAATGCGATCAAGAATGCCCCCATGACCTGGAAGCAAATTACCACTGTCTTTCACCCCAGCGACGCGTTTAAACATACTCTCCGCTAAGTCACCCAACACGGACGCCAAGGCGGTCACCACAGTGACAGCCAAGAACACGCCAACATTGGCGAAATGGATGTTTAACAGATGCGTCCCTAACCAGGTCACTGCCACTGCCGCAGTGAGCCCACCCAGTAATCCTTCGAGGGTTTTATTCGGGCTGACCGCAGGGGCCATTTTATGTTTACCGAATTTTTTCCCGGCAAAATAGGCACCACTATCTGCGCACCATACAAGGACAAAAACCAGCAGCACTAACTTGGCGCCATAAAAAGAGGAGAACTGGTAGTCTGTTGCACGCAACAGCAAGACACTCCACATAAACGGTAACAGGGTAACGAGACCAAAGAGTAGGCGTAGTAACTTGCTGTGGGTCCAATATGCCCCTGAGCGAGGGTATGAGAGCACTAATACGGTTGCGAATAGCCACCAAGCCGCGCCGGTTGCCGCCAGTGCGAAAGGTGGCAGTGTGACATGCCCAAGCGCCATGGCACTAAAAGGAATACTAAAGAGCGAAAGCGCCAGCGCTGCAGCAGGGATAATAAAGGTAAAAAGACGCGAAGACGCCGAGACAAACTGCGTCCATTCCCAAAGTCCAATTAAAGTGACAGCCGCTATCGCTGCAACAAATGCAGGAAACGGTAAGTAAAAGACTCCAGCGACCACTAAGGGGACTAACAAGGCCGCGGTTAAAACACGTTGTTTGAGCAAACTGATTCCTCGTGGTTACTTATCCGTTGTTATCATGGCTTTAATTTGCTCGCCGGTGCAGCCAAAACGTCGTTCACGATTGACATACCAAGCCACGGCATCATACAAACTTTGTTCGTTGAAATCAGGCCAATATTGCTCGGTAAAACATAACTCTGCATAGGCAGCTTGCCATAAAATAAAGTTACTGATGCGGCATTCGCCGCTGGTGCGGATCATTAAATCGACATCCGGTAAATCTGCCAACATTAAATGACGCGCAATATCCTGTTCCCCAATATCATTGGGTTGTAAGTGACCGGCGACAACCTGTTCAGCGACACGACGTGTTGCCTGGGTAATATCCCATTGCCCACCGTAATTCGCCGCAATATTGAGTACCAAACGGTCATTATTTGCCGTTAACGCTTGAGCTTCGGCAATTTTCGTTTGCAAAGAAGGGCTGAATCGAGAGGTGTCACCAATGATGCGTAATTGCACACCATGGCTGTCGAGCCGTTTAGCTTCACGCGATAGCACATTGATAAATAGCTCCATCAATACGCTGACTTCGTCTTCTGGACGACGCCAGTTTTCACTACTAAACGCAAATAAAGTTAGCGCTTTCACACCAAGCTCAGACGCCGCCTTGACGGTCTTACGTACCGCTTTGACGCCCGCTTTATGCCCGAACACACGGGCTTTTCCGCGGGCCTTGGCCCAGCGTCCATTGCCATCCATGATAATGGCGATGTGTTGCGGTAAAGCGGCAGATTCGAGCTGCGCATCAAGAGACTGGGAACTCATGTTTCTCCTTGGCAAATAAAAAGCGCTGTACTGCACGCACAGCGCTTTAGCATTGGCGGTAAAGTCTAATGAGATTTAGACTTCCATCAACTCTTTTTCTTTTGCATCAAGAAGTGCATCAACATTCTTAACCGCTTCATCAGTCAACTTTTGAATGTCATCTTGCGCACGGTGCTCGTCGTCTTCTGAAATTTCTTTGTCTTTTAATAGTGCTTTGAGATCACTATTGGCATCACGACGGATATTACGTACTGCAACACGCGCATTTTCACCTTCAGAACGAACAACTTTCACCATGTCTTTACGGCGATCTTCGGTCAGTGGTGGCAAAGGCACACGGATCACGGTACCTGCTGAGGCTGGGTTCAAGCCTAGGTCAGAGGTCATGATCGCCTTTTCAACCGCTTGGGTTACTTGCTTGTCATACACGCTAATCGCCAAGGTACGCGAATCTTCAGCAACAATAGACGCAAGTTGGTTTAAAGGCGTTTGCGCGCCGTAATACTCAACGGTAAGGCCTTCTAGTAAGCTTGGATGTGCACGCCCAGTGCGCAGTTTACCTAATGTGTGCTTAAGCGCTTCTACACTTTTTTCCATACGCGCTTTGGCGTCGTCTTTTATGTCATTAATCACGGGAATATCCTTGCGATTGAATTAATTTGTAAGATTATGCCACCAATATTGGCTTAGCTGTTAGTGATCAAGGTGCCTTCTGCTTCACCCATCACGACACGGCGTAACGCACCTGGCTTATTCATGTTAAATACACGAAGAGGCAGTTTATGGTCGCGTGCAAGTGTAAATGCGGCCAAATCCATCACTTTCAACTCTTTTTCTAACACATCTTGATATGTCAGCGAGTCATAAAGTGTTGCATCTGGGTTTTTGGTTGGATCATCACTGTATACACCGTCGACTTTGGTCGCTTTAATCACCACATCGGATTCAATTTCAATACCGCGTAAACAGGCAGCCGAGTCGGTAGTAAAGAAAGGGTTACCGGTCCCAGCAGAGAAAATCACCACCCGACCATTACGAAGTTGGCTGATGGCTTCAGCCCAGTTATAGCTGTCACATACACCGTTTAGAGGAATCGCTGACATCACTCGTGCGTTCACATAGGCACGATGAAGTGCGTCACGCATCGCCAAACCGTTCATCACGGTGGCTAACATACCCATGTGATCGCCCACAACACGGTTCATTCCCGCCTCAGCAAGACCCGCACCACGGAATAAATTCCCGCCACCGATGACCAATCCTACCTGAACACCCAGCTCGACCAGTTCTTTTATTTCTTGCGCCATACGATCAAGCACGGTGGGATCGATACCGAATCCATCTTTGCCCTGCAGGGCTTCACCGCTCAGTTTAAGTAAAATTCGTTGATATGCAGGCTTAGGATTTGTAGTCATTTCACTACCTTTCTATTAGGCACTAATTAGGGAAGAAGGTTATGGAAGACCGCGGCGAGCACCGCGGTCTGAGTCAGCAAGAATTAGCTTTGTTGTACAGCAGCAACTTCTGCAGCAAAGTCTACTTCTTCTTTCTCGATGCCTTCACCGACTTCAAAACGGATGAAGTTAGTCACTTCGGCACCTTTTTCTTTCAGCATTTGACCCACAGTTTGTGCTGGATCCATCACGAATGCTTGACCTGTCAGAGAAATTTCACCGGTGAATTTCTTCATACGGCCAACAACCATTTTCTCTGCGATATCAGCTGGCTTGCCTGATTCCATTGCGATATCAACTTGAATTTTCTTCTCTTTTTCAACAACGTCAGCAGGCACATCTTCAGGGTTCACGTAGTCAGGCTTAGACGCGGCAATGTGCATAGCAACGTGCTTGATGGTTTCTTCGTCAGCTTTCGCAGCAACAACCACACCGATACGATCGCCGTGACGGTAAGAACCGACTTTCTCGCCTTCGATGAATGAAACACGGCGGATATCCATGTTTTCACCGATTTTTGCAACAAGCTCAGCACGCTGCTGTTCGAATTTTTCTTTCAGCGCGTCGATTGCTAGGCCTTCAGCCAGTGCTGTTTCTGCCACTTGGTTAGCAAATGCAGCGAAATTCGCGTCTTTAGCAACAAAGTCAGTTTCACAGTTAATTTCAACGATCGCAGCTTTGCCGTCGTTTTCTTTAACTAGGATGACACCTTCAGCAGCAACACGGCCAGCTTTCTTCGCTGCTTTTGCGGCGCCGCTCTTACGCATGTTTTCGATTGCAACTTCGATGTCAGCGTTCGCTTCAACCAGTGCTTTTTTACATTCCATCATGCCAGCGCCAGTGCGCTCGCGCAGTTCTTTAACCAGGGCAGCGGTAACAGTTGCCATTGTTCAATCCTCGATTCGAAACTATTTTGGGTAAAAAACAGGGGCCCGATATCGGCCCCTGCTAACCATACTTAGCTTACAGCATGAAAGATGACACGCTGATGGCTAAGAACGCTCACAAGGAGCTGTCGTCTTACTCAGCGACTTCAACCAGCTCGTCTTCTGCTTGCGTGACGATGTCTTGGCTACGGCCTTCTTTGTAAGCGTCAGACGCTGCGTTCAGGTACAGTTGGATAGCGCGAATTGCGTCATCGTTACCTGGGATTACGTGATCAACGCCGTCAGGGTTAGAGTTAGTATCTACCACTGCAAAGACTGGGATGCCCAGATTATTCGCTTCTTTGATGGCAATGTGCTCGTGATCTGCATCGATAACGAACATTGCATCAGGTAGGCCGTTCATGTTCTTGATACCACCCAGTGATTTGTCGAGTTTTTCCATCTCACGGGTGTACATCAGCGCTTCTTTTTTGGTCAGCTTTTCAAACGTACCGTCACTCGCTTGAGTTTCCAGATCTTTTAGACGTTTGATAGATGTGCGAACGGTTTTCCAGTTGGTCAGCATGCCGCCCAACCAACGGTTACTTACATAAAACTGCTCGCAGTTTTCTGCTGCCGTTTTTACCGCTTCGCTTGCTGCGCGCTTAGTACCAACAAACAGAACTTTACCTTTACGCTCACCGATTTTTGACAGTTCAGCCAGTGACTCGTTGAACATTGGTACGGTTTTTTCAAGGTTGATGATGTGCACTTTGTTACGTGAACCAAAAATGAATGGCTTCATTTTTGGGTTCCAGAAACGAGTTTGGTGACCGAAGTGTACACCCGCCTTGAGCATGTCGCGCATTGAAACAGTAGCCATGATAAATTCCTCTCGGGGTTAGGCCTCCACATATCCCATTTACCGACCCGTTAGTGGGCACCCCGGTCAATGTGTCGATATGTGTGTGATTTAAGAATAAAAATGATAATTGAACCCCATCAAACTGAAACCTAGCTCGGCTAGACCTAGCATGGCTAGATTGATCATAATGACGGTTTTCGGCGCGCTTTATATCACAAACACATGGGTAAAATCCAGTTAAATTGCGCGCGCAATCCGCCTAAACCTATACGATGACCGCGCGGAATGCTTCTCTTTCTGTTTCTTCCATGGACATGGCTTGATACCATATAGTCACTATTAGACAGTTGCTAATCCTGCACCGCTTAGACAAGCGTAGCAGGGCGTCAGTGGCTGTGCTTAATGATACAAAACGTGACTTGAATCATGCTCTCGTTTTAACGTTATCATTGAGCATCCCGAATAAAGAGAGAAAGCAAAATGACAATCCCGATTAAAACAGAAGAAGAAATTGAAAAAATGCGCGTAGCCGGTCGGCTCGCTGCTGACGTGCTCGTGATGCTTGGCGAGCATGTTAAGCCTGGGGTCACCACCCGTGAGCTAGACGACATCGCTCACCAGTATATGACTGACGTACAAGGCACCATTCCTGCCACATTGGACTATCACGGTTTTCCTAAATCCATGTGCACATCAATCAATCATGTCGTTTGTCATGGTATACCTTGTGATGAAGACGTGCTCCAAGAAGGCGACATCGTCAATATTGATGTCACCGTGATCAAAGATGGCTACCATGGCGATACCTCAAAGATGTTTTTAGTCGGGGAAGTGTCTCTCGAAGACAAACGTCTTTGCCGTGTCACGCAAGAAAGCCTGTATCACGCGATCAAAAAGGTAAAACCAGGTGCGACTGTTGGTGATTTAGGAACAGCGATCCAAAAGTTCATCAAGAGCAGCAACACACGCTACTCAATCGTCAAAGAGTACTGTGGGCATGGTATTGGCGCGAGCTTCCATGAAGATCCACAAGTGGTGCACTACAAAAACAACGACCGTACCATTCTTAAACCTGGCATGTGTTTTACTATTGAGCCTATGATTAACGCAGGGAAGTATGGGACCGTACTGGATGAGGACGATGATTGGACGGTCTATACCATCGATGGTAAAAAGTCGGCGCAATGGGAGCACACGCTGCTGGTGACCGACACAGGGGTTGAGGTGTTAACGTTACGAGAGGAAGAAAGTCTCCCACGTTACATCAACCACTAATCTAGAAATAAGAGCCGGTTTCGTTCCGGCTTTTTTTGCGCAAAGGATCGCCATGACAGACACGGTAATTACGCCACAACATTTGGGGGATGATCAACTCGACCCCATCACGCTAAAGGCACAGTTCCAACAGCTACTTGAACAGCAAAAGCAAGATTTCCTTGCCAATGTTCCCGTTGCCGAGTTGGTTTATCAGCGTACCGATTATATGGATGCCCTTCTGGCTAGGTTATGGCATCACTTTGGTTTTGATCAAAGCCCTCTTGCACTGGTCGCGGTGGGCGGCTATGGCCGGCGTGAATTACACCCTCTGTCTGATATTGATTTACTCCTACTTTGCCAAGCACCGCTAAATGCTTATCAGCAGCAAAGCCTCAGTGATCTACTCACTTTGTTGTGGGACTTGAAATTGGAAGTCGGCCACAGTGTCCGGACTGTCGAAGAGTGTATTGACGTTGGGCTGGATGATCTTACCGTCGCGACTAATTTACAAGAGTCGCGCCTTTTATGTGGCGATTCACAGTTGTTCGAGGCGCTCGAGGCCCGTGTGCACCATGATAGCTTTTGGCCCAGTGAACGCTTTTATCAAGCGAAAGTCGACGAGCAAAAAGCCCGACATCGCCGCTATCATGATACCGCTTATAAACTCGAGCCAGATTTAAAACTCAGCCCTGGCAGCTTACGCGATATTCATACCCTATCTTGGATTGCGCGCCGTCATTTTGGTGCCACCAGCTTAAGAGAAATGAGCGATTTTGGCTTTTTGACTGATGCTGAGTATCGTGAACTTAACGAATGCCAAAACGTGCTGTGGCGGATCCGTTTTGCCCTTCATCTTGAGCTGCGCCGCTACGACAACCGACTGACCTTCGCTCATCAAACCTCAGTGGCTGAACTCCTCGGCTACCGGGGCGACGGTAATCGTGCGGTCGAGACCATGATGAAAGATTTCTTTCGCACCCTCGGACGCGTGGGGGAGCTCAACAAGATGCTGCTGCAAATCTTTGATCAGGTGATCATCGATAATGGTCGGTCTGGAGAAGTCGACGTATTAAGTGATGACTTCCAACGCTGCGGACGGACTATTGAGGCACGCAAACCTGCTTTATTTCAAGCACGCCCTGAGACTATCTTAGATATGATGCTGCATATCGCCGACGACACCTCGATCGAGGCCATCGCCGCCCCCACTTTACGCCAACTGCGTACCGCTCGACGTCGACTTAACCACTTTTTGTGTCAGCAAGACGATGCAAGAGAAAAATTCATGGCACTCATACGCCACCCAAACGCTCTGCATAAAGCGTTTGGACTAATGCACCGCCACGGTGTCATGTCTGCGTACCTCCCACAGTGGAGTCAAATTGTCGGACAAATGCAGTTTGATTTGTTTCATGTCTATACGGTTGATGAACACACGATTCGTTTGCTCAAACATATGCGTTTGTTTGACGATGAAGCTAATCGTGAGCGCCACCCCATTTGTTGCGATGTATTTCCGCGTCTTGCACGAAGAGAGCTGTTGCTGGTTGCGGCTATTTTTCATGATATAGGCAAAGGCCGTGGAGGCGATCACAGTGAAATTGGCGCGATTGAATCCCATGATTTTTGTCTTGACCACGGTTTATCAAAGCCAGAAGCCAACATTGTCAGTTGGCTGGTACGTAACCACTTACTGATGTCTGTCACCGCCCAGCGTCGCGATATTTACGATCCCGATGTCATCACCGACTTTGCCAAAGAGGTCCGCGACGAGGAGCGGCTCGATTTGCTTCTCTGCCTGACCGTGGCAGACATTAATGCCACTAACCCAGACTTGTGGAATAGTTGGAAGCGTACCTTAATTGCTGAGCTTTATTATTCCACTCAAAAAGCCTTACGACGTGGGCTAGAAACCCACCGGATGTCCGAGAACGGATCCGGCACAACAAACATCTCGCTGCTGCCATGTTACGCAAGCAGGGGCACAGTCCACGAGAAATTGAAGTATTATGGCAACGTTTTAAAGCGGATTATTTTCTTCGCCATACCCACAAGCAAATAGCTTGGCATAGTGAACATCTGCTCCACCACGCCGATGATAAGCCGCTGGTGCTCGTCAGTAAAAAAGCGACCCGTGGCGGCACAGAAATATTCGTTTACTGCCAAGACAGGCCGAGCTTGTTCGCACGCGTCGTTGCCGCCCTAGATAAGAAAAACCTCAGTGTCCATGATGCCCAAGTCATGACCAGCAAAGATGGCCACGCACTCGATACCTTTATGGTGCTCGATCAAAACGACGATGCGATTTCTATCGATCGTCATCCTAGAATTATCGACGGGGTTGGGAAAGCACTCAACGAGACCGGCAAGATCACTATTCCCAAGCGTCGCTCACCGCAAAAGTTACAACATTTTTCGGTGAAAACGCAGGTATTGTTTCTCCCCACCAAAAACGGGCGACGTACACTCATGGAATTAGTCGCGCTCGATACGCCAGGGCTATTGGCACGCGTCGGTGCGGTTTTTGCTCGGCAAAATGTGAGTGTTCACGCGGCTAAAATCACCACCATCGGTGAGCGCGCAGAGGACTTTTTTATCGTCACAGATCTCGACAATCAAGCGCTCACTTCTGAACACCAAGCACAATTGAAAGCGGCGCTCGAGAAAGCCCTCTCGCAAGCCAAATAATACCAGGGAATCGCGCGGGTAAGACGCGCAACCATAACGATGTCTAACCATGAGGTGGCTATGTATCAACAGTTAAAGAATATCGGTGTTGAACACCCTGAAAAAATAGAGCGCTACTCGCTCCGTCAAGAAGCAAGCTACGATACGCTCAAAATCTATTTTAGTAAGCCAAAAGGCGATCTGTTTGCGCGGAGTATGAAATTTAAATATCCGCGGCAGCGTAAAAATGTGGTCGTCGACAGCGGTACAGGTCGCTCAAAAGAAGTAACAGAGATAAACCGGAGCCTCTCTTTGGTCATTGATGAGCTCGACCAGATCGTACAACACGAGCATACCGAGCAAGACGTGAAGCAAAAAGTGCTTACCGACCTACGTCACCTAGAAAAAGTGGTCGCCAGTAAGATTGCAGAAATCGAGGCCGAACTCGAAAAGCTGTAAGGGCGGCATGCGAGTACACCGCCCATAGCAAGGTCTAGTTATCGTATGATGACGCCGGCGCTTCCCAGCCCAACTGTTCAATAACATGCTGCCAGACTGTATCCAAAGGCGCATGAATAAAAACAGTCTTGCCACTAGCTGGGTGCGTTAGCGTCATCTCACTGGCGTGCAATAGCAGCTGATGACAATTAAATTGCTCTCTAAACACACGATTGTGGCGACCGTCTCCATGAGTGGTGTCACCAATGATCGGATGGCTTAAGTGGTGCATATGCCGCCGCAATTGATGCTTTCGTCCAGTATGAGGTTGCATCGCTACCAAGCTATAACGACTGGTCGCATAGCGTCCGGTTGCGATCGGCAGCTCAACTGTCGCCAATGGCTGATAGTCTGTCACCGCCGCTTTTGCTGTCGCCGGTTGGCTGGCGTGTTTATCCGCTATTTTGTCTTGTTCTTCCACCAGCGGGTAATCCAACTGGCCAGCATGGGAAATCCAGCCTCGAACAATGCCATGGTAAGCTTTTTTGACCTGCCCTTCAGCAAACTGCGGCATCATCTTAGAGGCCACTTCACTGGATAACGCAAACACCAAAACGCCCGACGTCGGCTTGTCCAGTCGGTGCAATGGATAGACATGCTGGCCAATTTGATCTCTCAAGGTTTGCATCACAAATCGGGTTTCCCCTTTGTCTAACCAAGAGCGGTGGACCAGCATCCCTGACGGTTTATTTACCACCACTAAATGCTCGTCACGGTATAAAATGTTCAGCAAAGTATCGGTCATTGATCAGAAAACAAGTTATCAATTCGAACAACGACAGCAACCACGTCACTATGGCCTGCCTGCTCTTTCATTGCTTCTTCCACGTACGGTGAGATTTCAAAGTTACGTGGCAAAGCTTGCTCTGTCTTGATAAGCGCTCGCATCTTAGGCACAAAAACCCATTGCAACCATTCGTGGCACGCCAGTGTATCGACAGCAAACGGTTCAGTGCTGGCTAGCCGCTCAGTTGACGGTGGCGTCGTCTGCCATAGCGCGTGATCGTTTAGCACTTGCTCTAATTCATCAAGGAGTTGTTCACATTGTTGGCGAAGAGTCATTGACAACCTCATCATTACTCGACCGATAAAGCGCGAAGCATAGCACGAACCGATTCAAGACGACATTAACAAGGCGAGCATTGCAGGGATAAAAACTGATATACTCGCGGCTAATTAAGCGATAACGAAGAGCGGATATCATGCAAACGGTTCACGCCCTCAGCGCCCTATTTGATCAAGCAGGTTGCCAATTCAGTGTCTATGATTTAGGCCGTCGAGTGTGCCGCCTGGAAGAGGCATCTTTTCGTGCCGTCGAGGCCAACCAACAACCTTACCCTTACCCATTACGTCAGCAAGCGCATATGGCCGTGGCTTTTTGGCCACAAGGTGGCACGCCTTGGGTATGGTTTTTAAAAATGCCTTTAGATGAGCGAGGGTTATTAAATCACACCGCAATGGGGGATTTCCTTCAGTATGTCAGCGCGGCGATGGGCGAGAGCCTGACCGCGACGCCAAACAAGGCACAGCGCGAGAAACTGGCCAACAATCCTTATACCTTTACCCCAACTGACGACAAGATGGCGATGTTTCACGCCTCACTGACCTATCAACTGGGTCACCCTGCCAGCCAGTACTATGACCATGCCCAGCATTACCTCAATGGCGAGCTCGGCTGGGATAACTGGCAAGGCGTTGGACTTCAGGGGCTAGCGGATACCTGCGTGCGTATGCAGGAGCAAAATAATGCAACTCGAGTTCGTAAAGCACTGAATAACATACCTAGCACACCACTATATGCGCTGTTAGGTTGTTTGGAGCATTGTGAAATTAACGCGAAATTAGCGGAAAGTTTACGCGAGATGTTTACTCAAATGTGCCAAAACCAAGATGTCGACTTGTTTTTGGTCAGTGCATTGCTTCGTGCTCATGCTGGGGCGCCTTCAGACACCGAGCACCAACTGATAGAAGCGGTGCTTGCAAGACCAGAGCTCCACCACCGAGAAATTTTTGTCGCTATTGCCGGTCGCTGCTGGCGTAGCTTAGCCAATGAATCCGTGCTTGACTGCTTTTTGATTGCCTTGGCAGACCACCAGGATGCAGCATTATTTCAGCAAATCTATACGGATTTGGTCATGTTACCACCGTTACGCGGTGCACTACTGACGCGGCTCCACGGTCATACATCACCCGCCCTAGCGCAGGCCATGGCTCGGATGCAACAGGCCGTGACACAAACATCGCATGATCACTGATCTATTGACCATCTTGCTAGTTGTCGTCATTGCCTTGCTATTTTGGCAACAGCGGCGGCAATCTGAGCAAGCTCACCAGCATATTCGTCAATACTGTCAACGAATGGAGTTGCAATTACTCTCGATCGCGCGCGGTCGCCACACCATGGTCAAAACGAAGGCTGGTTGGCGATGGGTAACGTACTATTGGTTTGAGTTTTCAGCGACGGGTAATGATCACTACACCGGTCAAGCACAGCTTTATGGACTAAGGCTGAAAGCGATTGATACGCCTGTTCATACGATGCCGGGGCAATCCGATTGATCGATGAGAAGATCGTCAATGCAAAGGCCCTCCCTAGTATAAAGACCTTAGGGCAAAGACCTGAGTACAGAGACCTGGGTGCACAAACATAGTCGCGCATCGTGATAAGCTGTACTAGATTATAAATATGATGCGCACGCTGAGGGTGTTTTTGCTAATGCGTGACAGGGAGTCACCGAGTGTCGGCCACCGAGTGTCGGCCAAAGCACTCAAAAAGGAAAGGGCGCAGCTTGCGCCGCGCCCTAAAGTTTTACTTGCAGCTATCCTGCTACGAAAAGGTGCTCCCTGCATCATTCCTTGATCAGTCGCCGATTCCTTCAGCGTCGTTCCATGTCTCTCCGTCTTGGAGGTGTCCTTTCGTCATCCTGACAAACCGAAATTCCGATTTTCGATAAGCTCTCCATCCTGGAGGTGTCCATGACTTCGTCCTGAAGTGATCCTTAAGCCCCCATCCTGGGTTGTCCTAAATCTTCCTGACGTACAAGCTTCCTGCTTGCAGCGAACGGCTCCGTCCGTTGTCCTTTTTGCAATCCTTGCCAGCGCTTCTTCCTGAAGTACTGCCTCATCCTGAGGTACCAAGTCCTTGGTGATTCCTGTTCCCTGTGTCAGTTCCCTTCCGACACCCATAAGATTACGCGAATAGACGCTTGGTACAAGTCACTGTCACGTGCTTAATCTCTCATTTTTTAGTCCGAACTAGTTACAATCCAGTAAGTCACTGTTTTAAATTAAAAATAAACTATCGTCAGGTCGTTTGTCTTGATACGATTCTGCTTTTATCCCACGCGTG
The DNA here is from genome assembly GCF_013366455.1 of Salinivibrio sp. EAGSL. Classification (NCBI taxonomy): domain Bacteria; kingdom Pseudomonadati; phylum Pseudomonadota; class Gammaproteobacteria; order Vibrionales; family Vibrionaceae; genus Salinivibrio; species Salinivibrio sp. EAGSL. The sequence goes on from NZ_JABWMG010000013.1 coordinate 36,137, forward strand.
TGTAAGAGATATCGCACACAGAAAAGGGATAATTGTCTCGACAAGGTAGGATTGAGTCATCAACGGTGGGGAAAGGTCTACGCTTTTTATTCTTGCTATAGTCAATATAGACCCATACCAACAGGATAGGAGAGACAATGGAAACGTTCCAGCATGATTTGCAACATCTGTTTGAGCAACTCGGGTTAGACAGCGATCACACAGCGATTGAGCACTTCTTATCCAGCCACTGTCTGGTGGACGGACAAACGCTGGTGGAGGCTCCTTTTTGGAACGCGGCGCAGCGGGCATTGATTGAGCAAGCCGTAAAAGAGGATGCCGACTGGGCTGAGCAAGTTGATATGCTTGATGCATTACTGAGAAAGCCCTAATCTTGCCGCTGACTTTAAACCAAGGAGATGAAATGAGCTATCAAGCAGCATTAGAGCGAGCGTTAAAAGCGCTCGCCGCAAAAGGACAAAGCGCGACAGTGGCAAAGATAAAAGCTCAACTTGATACACAAGTCCCATTGCCGCTGATCATTCAGGCCGTCAAAAGTGCCAAAAAAATCAGTCCCTGCCTGCCATGTCAGCCCCCGAGATCACCCTGTCTGATGCTGAGCGGATCGATCAACTTGAGCAACACATTACACAGCTAAGTGAGCGTTTGGCCCGGTTAGAAGCAACGTTGAACAATCAGTAATACAACAATCAAGCAATCAAGCAATCAAGCAATCAAGCAATCAAGTTAGTTTAAAGTCCCAAGACAGGTTTGAGACCAAACGGCAAGCCTCACACTTAAATAAGAAAATATCGTGCAGTGGCGTATCTAATCGCCACGCTGCGCCGCATTTCGGACAAGGGCGTGTTAACTCACTGTCCTTGTCTTTGCCACCGACGCGATATTGATAGTAATAAGTCGGGATCCCCGTTAGGTATTCAATCCGACCGCGCAAATCCCATCCCCGTTGAAATAGCCGAGTATGGGGGCTTTGTATCTCGTTAAGCCCAGCAAATTCGGCATCACTGGCGCCCGCCATTTGTAGTTCATCACAGGCCTGCCATTCCGTTTGCCATTTGACGACCGACTTATGGTCACCATTAAAGGTGGCTGGTAAACGGTATAAAGGGATAGGTAGCAACGTATCCCCGCAGCGCAGCGGTGAGCACGTGTGCACAAAGGTTGTGTACAACACTTGCCAACTTGGTGACGCATTAGGCGCCGCTTGCTCCGAATTGAGATCGCGCCCCAAAAGGCGTACTTTTGGCTGGGTCAAACACGCATCAGCCAATTGTTGCAACGCGCGTTTGACTTGAGGACTATGATACTTAGGTTGTAACGCATCTTCATCTGGACACACCACACGGAGCTGAAATTGCCCGTCTTGCATGAGAATAGGAAATTCGCGTCCAAGCACCTGACCGTTATATCGCAGCGCGTCCATTAAACCATTAAGCTTACGATCGACGGCATCTACTGTGGTGTTATCGAAACACTCAAACGTCAGCTCTGTCAGGATCATATAGCATCAACCTCCAACGCCGTCACAAACGCTTCGGCATCTTTGGCTATCACGTCGCGAGTGCCAGTATTCAATCCTTCTTTCACCACTTCGCCGCTCATATTATCAATTGAAATGATCGTCATTTCGTCATCCGTGGTGGCAATGAAAACAGTCGGGGTCAATTTACGCTGACGTTGCATCATTAAATGCCCCAAAATATTTTCTTGTAAGCGTGCGAGATCGTCATCGCTCCAAACTTGCACCAAACAGATCGACTCCCCCGCAAACCGAACCGGTAAATCGGCGCAATAGAAGCCATTATAAAAATCTTTTATATCACTGTGTAAACGCAGCGATATTCCCTTCTCAACATTGGTAAAGTCCGCGGCGGTTTCACGCTTAACTGGCTGCCACTGTACTTGATGCGCATTGTCACTGACCATACAAGGCGATGAGAGCCCGATATACTCATCCGAGCACGGTAAACTCTGATATTGATGCTGCCATGCGGTAACATAATTCTGTGCTAGCGCCCAAAGGGCGCGATGTAATGTGTTCTCCATTCGCAACCTATAGCAAGATTCAGTAAACTTTACCCATTCTACTTGAATCAATAGCAGATCCGTATGAGCAATTATCAAGATGCCGATGCCCTAGCCAAACTATCGCTAGGTCAACACACTGATTACCCAACTGAATATGATCCGTCACAGCTGCGTGCGGTCCCGCGCGAATTAAACCGCCAAGCTATCGGCCTCGATCAGGCGTCGCTTCCTTTCACTGGCTATGATACCTGGACGCTCTATGAACTATCCTGGTTAAACAAGAACGGTTTACCTCAAGTTGCGATCGGCGAGGTACGATTACCCGCATCCAGCCCAAACCTAGTGGAATCGAAATCGTTCAAGTTATACCTCAATAGTTTTAACCAAACCCGATTCGATAGCTGGCAGCAAGTGGCGAATGCACTGCAAACCGACCTTTCCGCTTGTGCCGGTGAAGCTGTGGACGTCACCTTATCGCCCCTCAGTGAACTAGAAGGGGAAGTGATTGCGGGACTATCAGGCGAGTGCTTGGATCATCAAGATATCAGTATTGATGACTATCGTTTCCAACCTGAATGGCTAGAAGACGCCGCGCAAGGTGCCATTGTGTCCGAAACCCTTCATAGTCATTTGCTCAAATCGAATTGCTTAATCACTCACCAGCCCGATTGGGGCTCAGTGAGAATTGCTTATAAGGGCAAGAAAATAAACCGCGAGAAATTGCTTCGTTACCTGGTTTCATTCCGCGAGCATAACGAATTTCACGAGCAGTGCGTTGAGCGCATTTTTATGGATATTATGCGCTTTTGTCAGCCTGAAAAATTGACCGTCTATGCCCGCTATACTCGCCGCGGCGGTTTAGACATAAACCCCTATCGTACCAATATGGGCAAAACCCCGAGTGAAAATAACCGGTTAGCACGACAATAACAAAACGGGGCTGCTTATCGGCAGCCTTTCTTTCATTTTTATACATAGAGGATGGCGCATGCGCATCAGCCCACTACTTGTAGGCCTGCTTTTTTGGTTGACGTCGATGGCGGCGTTCGCTTCTATCCACTCCTCGCCCGTTTTGACCGATGCCGAAAAATTATTGGATACATCCCCCATCCAATCCTTAGAAATCAGCAACCGATTCCTGGCCCAACGACGATTAACGACAGGGGCTAATCGTTCACACGTCAACAATGACACCGATCGATCGATTCGGACGCCGTTGCACACGGTTTATGCGTATTTAATTAGCGCCCGTGCTTATGCTCATTTGGAGCAGCCACTTGAGTCCAAAGCCGCGCTCCAAAAAGCGTATCAGGTCGTTGAAGAGTACGATTTAAAACATACTCACGTGCAAGTCGTTCTGACTGAAGCGACGCTCATTTGGCACTTAGACCATGATGAACAAGGCGCACTGGCAAAGTTAGATGCAGTACAAACGGCGATGAGTGCCTTGCCGGAAAATAGTCTCAATGGGCCAGAGCTTCGCTTTCGTAGTGCCTTACTACGCGCCAACATACTGGCTGAAACATCAGATAACGAATCGGCATTAGTGGCGTATGAAAATGCACGCAGCCAGCTGAGTAATGATCCACAAGATCTTCGCGACAAAGTCGAGTTTCAACTCTCATTTGGACGTTTTTTGCTGGCACAAGAACAGCACGAAAGTGCCTTAACTGAACTGCTAAGCGCTTTTTGGATCGCCAGTGAAAATGAATATACCGCATTGATCGCGAACGCCAATATGGAACTTGCTCGACTTTATTTTCAACAAGGTGTACTCGAGCAAGCACTCGAGCATGCGAATCAAGCCGCGGCATTTTTCGAACACTTCTCACTCAGCCGACGACTCTCAGCGTCTCAGCGCTTATTAGCTAGCTTATACGAGCAACAATCTCGGTATAATTTTGCACTCGTGCATTATTTTAATGCGCTCGAAGTTGAGCAGTCTCTTGGCCGAACTCAACCGCTCGCCGATATACACTTAGCCATCGCCCGCACCTACTTTGAGCTAAAACACTTTCCTCTCAGTGATCGCTATATTCAGGATGCATTGCGACTCGTGGGGAGTTTGCCAAACTCGCCACTGACAACTCAGGCCATGCTGTTACAAGGCCGAATACATTTAGCGCTTGAGCAACCCAAACAAGCAGAAAAGGAAATCAAGACCGCGCTTGAGCGCGCCGAGGCTGAAAACGATATCACCACCATGACCCACGCCTATCAGGCATTATCAAACGCTTTCGAAGCGCAGGAACGATATCAAGTTGCACTCGCTATGCAGCGAGAATATGAGCAATTACGAGCAACACAGGCTCAATCAAAGCAACAGCAACAAGCAGATACCTTTAAGCAACAGCAGCGTGTGGTTGAACGCCAGTTACAAATGGATGAATTACAGCGTCAGCTCGATACGGCGCATCAAGAGCAGTTGCACCTACAAAAAGTCAATTACTTTCTATTGGGCAGCCTGGGTGTCCTAATTGCCATTGTCTATCTACGCCACCGCGCCGCAGTGTTACGCCAAACCGAGCTCGAGCAGTTACGTGATGACTTCTACACTCACCCTCGCACTGGGCTGAGAAACTTACGTATGCTTAATGCCAAATTGCCGCGTTCGCTTGAAAAAAGTAATGCCAATTTTGAGCAATGGTACCTCAACGACATGATTCACCAACCGCTCAGTGATCGGCTACGCTTCGCCATGTTCGACGTGGTTTTTCTCAAAGAATTGTTTTTGTTGCATGGTTACCAACGTGCTCAAGACATAGAACGCCAGCTCGGTGAGTATCTGTCTGAACGTGTGACACAATCTGGGCGTCTGTACCATTTTGCTGACACCCTGTTTATCTATATAGAGACAAACTGGGACGAAAACACCAAACCTGAAGCACTCGCACAATTTGTACAAACATTGATAGAGGATTTTGTCACCCAATACCAAAATACCGTCCACGAAGCGCCCGCTAAGGACGCTACTGTCGACACATCAGACCAATTACTTGATGACCACACATCCATTGATGCTGCTCCTCAACATCTAGCGCGTTTAACGCCACACGTCGCCATTGGCTTAGCAGAGTATCCCTTTTTGCCACGCGCATATACCTCGATCAACGATCAGGAGCTGATAGAGATCTTGCTCACCGCCACACATCAAGCAAGCGCACTGGCTCAACAAAGTGAAGAAAGTCATTGGGTCCACTTTAGTGCGATTAATACGGCGCCGGCGGCGAGTTTCGTCAATACCAACCTTCGCCAAGCCTGTCTAAAAGGGATTGAGTCTGGGCTAGTAAAGGTTAAAACATCATCAAATGGCCTCATGGACTGGCAGAAGGATCACGAATCTGATAAAAAGCGAACATCTTTTATTGATGACGATAGCAATAAGTCGGTATAGCTAACGTCCATGGGTGGTGCATTCTCACTACCTGTGATGCTGAATCGCGAATGTAATTAGGTGTTTTTTCGACCAAATGACTAAGTCAACTCCATCACCGTTGTCGGCACAGACCGCTCAGGCGGATCATCATCATGCGCCTTCAGCATATCGAGAGCTGGCTTTGAAGTCGCGTCGAGAGATCCATACGCTCAAACGCTTAGCATCGCGATTGATTGCGACATGCACAGGCAAAAACACCGCGGTAGATCAAAAACTAACCGACTTCCGTGACATATTATACTCAGCGCAGGATGTTAGCGCGTTGCTTCCGCGTTTAGCTGTTATTGAACGCATGGTGAGTCATCAAGACATGACACAAAAAAAAGCACAGTCCCATCTCGAAGAGCAGTTTCATACCAGTGGTGAAACGCTACAACGTGTTATCGGCCTGCCTGCTCAACTCAAGCGAGATTTACGCGAGTTGCTAGCAAAATCGGCGAACAGTGATACTGAACGAACGCAGCATTTGATCCGACTACTTCAGCTCTACGAGCGGGCTGTGACCTTGCAAGTCACACGCCCTCGCGCTCAACACGCGCAAATAGAGCTCGATAAAGACCAAATTCGTCGCGTCGCAGATGAGCTACAAAACCTGATTACCGAGCTCGATATTGATGGTCAAGCTGGCAGTCAGTTGCTTGATATTCGTCGCCAATTATTGACCGATGTCGCGCCAGCGACTGTCGTCTCACTCACTCTGTCCGCCCTTCGGCTGATTTTAGATGCCACGCAAGCCGAGCGTCAGGCATCACAACAGTTTCTCGCCCAAGTGAATGATGATCTGGTTGCAATCAGTCAGCAAAATACGCGCGCTTTTGATCACGCCACGCAATTGCGGGTGGCACATCAAAGCGTTGATCAGCGCCTAGCTCACACCATTACTGACATTGAAAAAGAACTTGGCCTAAAAGGCACGCCAGAGTCCAATCCTGAGGCCGCACTAACACGTGCACTCGACGCGCTGAACGCCATAGCAAAAGAGAACGAGGCCCTCAAAACGCGAGAGCGCGCACTCGAAGAGCAACTGAGCCACAATCAAACCCAGTTGAGTACACTGGCTGAACACACGATGGATCAACGCCGTCATGTTGGCGACCAAGAACGCAAGCGTTTACTGGATCCACTGACCCGTGTTTACAATCGCGCCGCGCTCAATGATCGCCTCGAACATGAATTCCGCTTATGGAAGAAGTACCAACGGCCGTTTTGCCTCGCGGTGATTGACATTGATCACTTCAAGCAAGTTAACCAACAGTTTGGGTATGAAGTCGGTGATAAAGCCTTGAAAATCGTCGCGCGTACGATTTATCAATGTTTGCGTGATACCGATTTTATTGCTCGGTTTGGTGGTGAAGAGTTTGTGATCTTATTGCCCGATGCCAACGATGATACTCGCACAGAAATCCTAGCCACTATCAGCCATACCATCCGCAAGCTGCCGTTAAAATTCAAGAACGAACGCGTCGCGATCACCGTATCGATTGGTGCTACCCTCTTTAGCGATCAAGATACGCCAACCCCCGTTCTAGAACGAGCAGACCAAGCGTTGTATCAAGCCAAAAACAGTGGCCGCAACCAAATTATTTGGTGTTAATTATTACTGGTCAATTGTGGCTGGCGTGTGTATTTTTAATTAACACACTGATTTTTATAGCACCGTGCTATCTTCCCTACTTGGCTTTTCAAGAGGGGCGGTCCGTAAGAGGTTGTCGTTATGATCACACACATTAGCCCCATAGGAACGATGGATCTGCTTTCTCAAATTGAGGTTGATCGTTTAAAAACCAGCGCCAGCAGTGATTTATACCGTTTATACCGAAACTGCTCATTGGCTGTTTTAAATTCTGGTAGTCATACAGATAGCTCCAAAGCGCTGCTAGAAAAGCATGAAAACTTCGAAATCCGAGTGCTTCGTCGAGAGCGTGGGATCAAACTCGAGTTGGTTAATCCACCTGAGCATGCCTTCGTCGATGGTAAAATCATTCGTGGCATTCAAGAGCACATGTTTTCTGTGCTAAGAGATATCATTCATGTCAATGTGCAGCTCGAGCACAGCCCGGCGCTAAACCTAGACAGCTCGCCACATATTACCAATTTGATATTCGGTATCTTACGCAACGCCAAAGCACTGCGTCCCCATGTCGATCCTAACCTGGTTGTATGCTGGGGCGGTCACTCCATCAATGATATCGAATACCAATACACCCGCGAAGTGGGCCATGAGTTAGGGCTGAGAGAGCTGGATATCTGCACCGGTTGCGGGCCAGGTGCGATGGAAGGGCCTATGAAAGGCGCGGCCATCGGTCATGCGAAACAACGTACTTATGACAGCCGTTTTATCGGCCTGACTGAGCCATCTATTATTGCCGCCGAGCCGCCCAATCCAATGGTGAACGAATTAGTGATCATGCCCGATATCGAGAAGCGTTTAGAAGCGTTTGTTCGTATCGCCCACGGTATCATTATTTTTCCTGGTGGCGCCGGTACCGCCGAGGAGTTACTTTATATTCTCGGGATCATGATGCACCCCGATAATCACGCGCAGCCACTGCCGATCGTACTCACTGGGCCCAAAGAGAGCGAGGCCTATTTTCGTGATATTGATAATTTTATTCGTGATGTACTCGGTGAAGCAGCCACACAATACTACGAAATTGTGATTGATGATCCGGCCAAAGCCGCGCGTTTGATGAAAAATGCCATGCCCGCCGTCAAAGAGCACCGCAAAGCAACGGGTGACGCCTACTCGTATAACTGGTCATTAAAAATTGAGTCCGGCTTTCAGCATCCCTTCGCGCCCACGCATGAAAATATGGCAAACCTCAACTTACACATGAATCAACGCCCAGAGCTTCTCGCGTCTTCACTGCGCCAGGCTTTTTCAGGCATCGTTGCAGGTAACGTCAAAGATGAGGGGATGCGTAATATTGAACGCCATGGCCCATTTAAAATTGATGGCGACAAGTATTTGATGGCCAAAATGGATAAACTTTTGCAAAGTTTCGTTGAACAACAACGCATGAAGCTACCTGGCACTGCGTATGTGCCTTGCTATGAAATTGTTTCCGAGACTTAGGCACGACTTTTAACGCCCTGCGTCCTAAACAAAAACCGGGTATAATGCGGCATTTATAAAACGCACCCCCGGTTTTTATTATGTCTAGGCTCCATGTTGTTATTATTGATGCGATGAATCTTATTCGCCGAGTCCACGCTGCCCAGCCGGATCAAGAATCGATCGATGCGACTGCTCAATCCTGCATCAAAACCTTGGATAAAATCATCAATCATAGCCAGCCTAGCCATATTGTTGCCGTGTTTGATCATATTGGCCCTGATCGAGGTTGGCGGGCCGAGATACTTCCCACCTATAAACAAAACCGTAAGCCCATGCCTGTGGCACTAGAACAAGGCTTAGACACGATCCAAGAAGCATTTTGGCAAAGAGGGGTCGATGCGTTACTGTCACAAGGCGATGAAGCCGACGACATGATTGCTACCTTGGCATTAAAAGTGGCAGCGCGTCATGAGCACGTCACGATTGTTTCTACCGATAAAGGCTACTGCCAGCTATTACAACCCACGTTAAGCATTCGTGATTACTTCCAACACCGGTGGCTCGATTTAGCGTTTGTTGACGCTCAGTTCGGTGTGCGTCCTGAGCAGCTGTGCGATTTTTGGGGGCTGGCCGGGATCAGCAGTAGCGAAGTGAGCGGCGTCCCCGGTATTGGTGCAAAAACGGCGGCAACGCTGCTTGAGCGGTACGAGACGCTTGACGCTATTTTCGCCGCGAGCGATGTCGAACAAAAATGGCAAAAAAAGCTCGCTGGGCACCAGGATTTAGCCCAACGTTGTAAAAAGGTAGCCCAATTAAAAACGGATATCCCACTCGGTTTTAACCTGCAAGATATCCGCTTTGAACGTTAGCCGCCACGTTGCTGGCGTTTCACACGGCGCAAGTGCACGGTGATTTCTTCACGATCGTGATAAAGGTGTTTCGCGCGCATTTCATACGGCACATTGTAGTCAGCCAAAAATGCACCTAGGGTTTGCAAGTTTTCTGACACCTGCTCATAACGTCGGCTCATCGGCAGTTTCAAGTTAAAAATAGCCTCTTGGGCCCAACCTTCAATTAACCACTCTCCCATCAACCGCGCCACTCGCGATGGTTTTTCAATCATGTCGCACACTAACCAGGTCACATTCTTGCGCGTCGGCTCAAATTTAAACCCATCTTCGGCATGATGAAACACTTGTCCTGTCTCCATCAGGCTTTCAGCCATAGCCCCATTATCTACCGCATGGACAAACATCGAGCGTTTTACCAATTGATAGGTCCAGCCCCCGGGGCATGCACCTAAATCGACCGCCCACATGCCAGGCGCTAAACGCGTATCCCACTCATCCTTGGGTATAAAATGATGAAAGGCCTCTTCCAGTTTTAATGTCGAACGGCTTGGCGCATCAGACGGAAATTTCATCCGTGGTAGGCCCATATAATGAGGTGAGTTATTGGTCGTCAGCGAGTAGCCCACCAAGCAAGTACCCGGTGCGGTAAAGCATAAGTGAATCACCGGTTTTTTGGGGTTATCTTTGGCTAACATGACGCCTTGTTTGCGCAAGGCTTGGCGTAGTGGCACGGTAAACTTACGGCAAAACTTCAATAAGGCTTTAGCCTCATCGTTATCCGGTGTCTCCACCCGTAGATCGCCACCTTTAGGCAGATCGCTCGCTACCGCCAAAATCGGGGAGATACGATCATCAGGGTCAAGATTCGACAAGGCGGCGGTCACAGCAATCATTTGGCGCGCAAAGATCAGCGAGTCCAACGATAAATCACGCACAACGCGCTCAGCGTCATCTTCTTGGTAGCACTCAAACACAACATACGCGCTGTTATTTATCACGCGCGGAAACCCATACACGCCCATTTCGGTGGTTTTTTGTTGGATTTCTGCGGCGCAGTCTTTTTCAAATCCTGCACGGCAGTAAAGCAAAACCTGGTTCATAACACCCTCTGGTTCGACGATAGGATCACGCTATGTGATGATAAAAATAAGCTGCGCATTATATCTGTCATCTCGACAAGAAAGAAATGCAGATAGCCGCTTTTAACGCGATGGATGAGAGAGAGAAACGTTTGTACGCCATGCGCCCACAGCGAGCCCTCCCCAGCCGATTAAAAAGCTCACGCCGCCAACTGGTGTTACCGGTCCTAGCCAATGCATCTCCGTGAGAGCAAGCAGGTATAAGCTACCGCTAAAGCCGATCATACCAACTAACCAAGCCCAAGCGACCCAGCTGAATAACCGCGTGGAGATCCGTGAAGAAAGTGCACACAGTCCAAGCAAGGCTAAACTATGCCACATCTGATAGTTAACGCCGGTTTTAAAAATAGCTAATTGATAATCGGACAAAACCATTTTCAAACCATGTGCTGCAAAGGCACCTAGCCCGACAGCCAGTCCTGCGCCTAAAGCAGCTAGGCTGATCCAGTGGTTTAATTTCATGCTTTCGCTCCTTGGCGCTCAATAAAACGCAGTAGACAGTCGACCGCAAACTGCCGATTGTCCGACTCAGTGTAACCTGACGCTTTGCGCGGCTTGAAACTATGATCGCCATCAGGAACGAACTCAATATCAATACTTGATGAGTATGAATACCCCATCACTTCTTCTTTCCGACCAAAGGTATCACGCTCCCCTTGCACAATGAGCAACGGTTTGGTCACGGTCGCTAAATGCTCGCCTTTATATTTTTCAGGCTTGCCTGGAGGGTGAAAAGGAAAGCCAAAGCACACCACCCCGCTGACTGATGAATGGCCGGTAAGGTGGCTGGCCATACGTCCTCCCATCGATTTACCGGCAAGCCATAAACGACTTTCTTTTGGGCGTAAACTATCGATGGCATCAATCACAGCTTCAAAGTGTGCAAGTAGCTTAGGTGCACGGTCTGGCGGACGCTTTTTGCCATCTTCCTGACGCTTTTCCATATAGGGAAAATTAAACCGCACCACACGGCAACCGACCCCGATACGTGTCGCGATATCTGTCATAAACTCATGCTCTTTGCCGGCGCCTGCACCATGAGCAATAATCACCCAATCAGTGGCACTATCAGGCCCATCAAATTCTAGATCTATCATAAATTCATACTCGCTTGCTCTTTTGCTGCAGTGGCTAGCATCCATTCTCGAAACGCAGTAATGCGCCCGGTGTCAGCGTCTCTTTGTTGACTCACCAGATAAAAACCATTGTCACTTTTTAACACCTGCTCAAAAGGTTGCACCAAACGTCCAGAGGCCAGTTCAGGTTGGGAAAGCACATTATTCCCTAATGCAACGCCCTGTCCGTGGGCCGCTGCCTGAAGCACCATCGACGAATGACTAAAAATAGGACCGTGCTCAACGTTCACCTCACTCAATTGATGGGCTTTTGCGAACGCCTTCCATTCTTTGCGTGAGCGATCATGCAACAAAACATGATGGACGAGATCGTCTGGCGCTTGGAGCGGATAACCGGACTCTAGCAACATGGGAGAACAAACAGGCAACAAGCACTCTTGGTACAATAGGTCACAGCGTAAACCCGTCCAATGGCCTCGGCCATAATAAATGGCTACGTCGACATCATCGGTTAATGACCCATCCTCCAAATCAACCGCTTTTATCCGAACATCGATATCTGGATGCGCTTTATTAAAATCAGCGAGCCTCGGCACTAACCATTGAATCGCGAAACTGGGTGGCAAACTAATGGTCAGCGCCCCTTTGGCACTTCGCTCTAACACTTTATCAGTGGCATAAGAAAGTTCCGAGAATATATCTTTAATATCAAGAAAGTAGCTTTGACCTTCTTCCGTTAACAACAGAGAACGGTTACGACGACGAAATAGCTTTAATCCCAAAAATTCTTCTAACGCTTTGATTTGATGACTCACCGCCGCCTGAGTCACAAAGAGCTCTTCAGCTGCACGGGTAAAACTCAAATGTCGTGCGGCTGCTTCAAAAACGCGCAGCGCGTTAAGTGGAGGAAGACGCCTTGCCATAAACGGACACCCTATTCATTAATTTTTCTAATCGTTGACATTATAAATTGTCGATTGCTGATATACCAGCAACACCCTATAGTGCATCCCGCATCCACATGTGACGTCTCTCTATTTAGACTGTTTCCGTGGTTGCGATGTTGTGTTTGCATTTGTCTAACACTGGTTAGACAGGTAGTCGTATCTACCACTTTTAACTTCCTGTATTTTGACATTGTCTGTCATTACATATTTGTTGGCACTGAGCTTGGCTCAGTGCTTTTTTTTGTCCGTTTTTTATCTTAAACACGTATCACGCTTGAGTTACACCAGTGAGATGGCGATCATAGGCAAGATTTTACTTTGGAAGATGACTATGACAGACGGTTTTGATCCCTACGCATTGCGTGCCCAGTTTCCCGCTTTTAATGCCTCAGACTGGGTGTATTTGGACAGTGCGGCTACGGCACAAAAACCACAGTGTGTGATTGATGCCATTTGCCAAAGCTACATGGCGCCGGTTGCGAATGTTCATCGCGGCCAACACCAAGCCTCGTTATCCACCACTGCACAGTTTGAACAAGCGCGACGTGAGGTTGCGGCGTTTATTGATGCAAACCCTAGTGAGATAATTTGGACGCGAGGGGCAACGGAAGCTATCAACTTACTTGCCTATAGCCTCAGCCACACTTTGACCGCCAACGACCGTATCCTCGTCAGCGAAATGGAGCATCATGCTAATTTGCTTCCCTGGCAACTGATCGCGCAGCGTACAGGCGCGCAACTGGTAAAGATCCCCTGTTGTGTCAGCACGGGCCAGTTAGATATGGAGGCTTATCAACAAGCACTCACGACCCGTCCCCGTATCGTGGCGATAAGTCATGTCAGTAACGTGACCGGAACACGCCACCCGATAGAAGCAATGACCGCACTCGCGCATCGTCATGGTGCAACGGTGATCATTGACGGTGCACAAGGGATCGTTCACGAGCCCCTCAGTATGCAAACCTTGAATGCTGACTTCTATGTGTTTTCCGGACATAAGTTGTATGGACCAACCGGTATTGGCGTGCTCTATGGAAAACCAGAAGCATTGGCTACTCTCGCGCCATTTCACGGTGGTGGCAAAATGATTACTGACGTCACATTTGATGATCACACATTAGCACCGATTCCCGCTCGTTTTGAAGCAGGCACGCCCAATACAGCGGGGGCGATTGGCCTTGCTGCCGCCATTCAATGGCTAAAACAATATGACGCTCAAGCCATCGATACCCATATTAGTGACTGTTACCAAGAGCTACTCGACGGCTTGAAACAACGCCCAGCCATCAAGCTAATCTGCCCCCAACCACACAGCACCATAGTGTCATTCGTGGTAGAAGGAGAACACCACGCAGATATTGCTGAGCTGCTCAGCCAACAAAACGTGGCAGTACGGTCTGGGCACCACTGCGCGCACCCGCTGATCAAAACGCTGGGCGTGCAGGGAACCGTACGTGTATCACTCGGTGCCTATAATCATCAGGAAGACATTCAACGCTTCCTCACAGCGTTAGATAAAACATTATATTTACTCGGTGTTTAATCGTTTCATAACAGGATCTACCATGGATTTACCTACTCATCCCTTTGGCAGTGAACTCGACCAAAAAATGGTTACCGAGATGCTTGCACAACATATTAGTTGGGAGGACAAATACCGCCAGCTTATCGTGTGGGGTAAACGCTTGCCTACGTTTACCGATGAACAGAAACATGCTGCGCGCCTTGTCAGTGGATGCGAAAGTGATGTTTGGTTTTTACATCACTCGGATGACGAAAGGCATTACTTTGCTGCAGATTCAAATGCAAGAATCGTTAAAGGTCTATTAGCCGTTGTGCTCGCTTGTGTTCATGGTCAACACAGTGATGCCATTCACGCTCTCGATTTAGATCAAGTCTTCCAACAAGCCGGATTATCGCACCATTTAAGTGAGTCACGCACCAATGGCTTGCATGCGATTGTGCAATATGTTCATCACCTTACCGCTTAATTTGTGTTGGACGCCGTGGTTCATCGTCACGGCATTCTAACCTTATCCCCCTAAAACATCGCGCCACCACTGCCCACATATGCCGACAACCCGACTATTCACCATCGAAATGCACAGAAGAGTGCAATCGATTTCTTCCAGATCATTCAGTCTCGCCAACGGAAAACAAAGACAAACATAAAAATAACAACTTATTAACAAAGTATTGCATTATTACCTATCAAAATTGACCGAGATCGCGAATGTGTAATCCGAGGCTTTTATACTTTGCGTATTTGGCTAGATTCGTTAGCTTAGAAGCAGGCAGTCATAAAAGGGTCACACCAACAAGTTAGACTGCCTAATAATATCGGCAGCATGATTATTAACTATTGGCATAACTCTTGCTGCCGTTATGAGACAAGAAAGGATGACTGTAATTCTGGTTTAAAGTGGTTCCAGATGCGGCTTCAGGCATCTCGTTATATTTGCTTGTTGTAGTGAATGGAGTCATAGATGAAGAAACTGGCATTAGTAACTGGCGCAAAAGGCGGCATTGGATCAGCGATCACCGAAAAGTTAGTTGATGATAATTATCGCGTCATTGCAACACACTTCACGGGCGGTGGTCAGTGCGCACAAGACTGGTTTGAAGAAAAAGGGTTCAAACAAGATCAAGTGCGCCTATTCGAACTTGATGTTACCGATACAGAACAATGCGCTACACGTCTTGCTAAACTGCTTGAAGAAGAAGGCACAATCGATATCTTGGTAAATAACGCCGGGATCACGCGTGACAGTGTATTCAAAAAGATGGATGCCGATAAATGGCACGACGTCATCAACACCAACCTCAATAGCCTCTTTAACGTCACTCAACCTTTGTTCGCTGCCATGTGCGAAAAGGGAGGTGGACGTATCATTAATATCTCGTCTGTAAATGGTCAAAAAGGCCAGTTTGGCCAAGCAAATTATGCCGCAGCGAAAGCAGGGATGATGGGCTTTAGCAAATCGTTAGCTGCCGAAGGAGCCCGCGCAGGCGTCACCGTGAATGTGGTTGCGCCAGGGTATACCGCGACGCCCATGGTAACGGCCATGCGCGAAGACGTACTTGAGTCGATTACCAATCAAATCCCGATGAAACGCTTGGCAAAGCCAGAAGAAATTGCGGCTTCCGTGGCTTACCTCGCGAGCGAAGCAGGCGCATACATTACGGGTGAAACGCTGTCGGTCAACGGCGGCCTGTACATGCAATAAATCAAGGATAGATTGATGGAACGCATTTTTATTGTGGCGGCAAAACGCACCGCCATCGGTGCTTTTTCAGGCACGCTCAAAGATATCCCTACCGGCCAATTGGCTGCCTATGCTATCAAAGGCGCATTAGCTGAAAGTCGATTAACTGGTGAGGCTATCGACGAAGTGATTGTAGGCAATGTAGTCAGCGCCGGACAAGGAATGGGAATAGGTCGTCAAGCAGCTATCTATGCCGATATCCCTACTCATGTTCCCGCATACTCTGTCAATATGGTCTGCGGCAGTGGGATGAAAAGCATTATGGATGCTGTTACTCATATTCGCGCTGGTGATGCACAACTTGTGGTCGCTGCTGGCGTAGAAAACATGTCACAGATTCCGTTTGCAGCGGCCGGGAACTTACGAACAGGGCAAAAGATGGGCAACTTTGCGATGAAAGACTTGCTCATCAATGACGGTCTCACCGATGTGTATAACCAATATCATATGGGCGTTACCGCAGAAAACGTTGCTAAAAAAATGGATATCACTCGCGAGCAACAAGATCAGTTTGCCCTACACAGCCAGCAAAAAGCGGTTGCAGCGATAGAAGCCGGTCGCTTTAAAAGCGAGATCACTCCCATTGAGATTAAGCAGCGTAAGCAGACCATTACCTTTGACACCGATGAGTATCCTAAAGAAGACGTAACCCTTGAGGGGCTGGGAAAATTACGTCCCGCCTTTGATAAAGAAGGCTCGGTGACCGCGGGTAATGCATCAGGCATCAACGATGGTGCGAGTGCGGTGATCTTAGCATCCGAATCGGCAGTCAATAAACATGGGCTCACCCCATTAGCAGAAGTAAGTGCCTATTCACAGCACGGAGTTGATCCTAGCGTCATGGGGTTAGGCCCCGTGGGTGCGGTGAACACCGCACTCGATAAAGCCAACCTCACTCTCGATAATATTGATTTGTTTGAACTCAACGAGGCATTTGCTGCGCAAGCACTCGGGGTGGTTCACCAACTAGCTGAGCACCACAAGACGACGCCCGATGCCATCTTGGCACGTGCTAACGTCAATGGCGGAGCAATTGCACTTGGCCACCCGCTTGGTGCATCCGGCAACAGAATTGTTGTGACCTTGCTACACGAGCTTGCGCGAAGAGGCGAAACCTATGGCGTTGCTTCTTTGTGTATTGGCGGCGGTATGGGTACGGCTTTAGTAATTAAGCGTACACAAGTATAAACGGACACTTGCGACCTTGGGGAAAATCCCCAGAACAACACTATCAGGAGATACACCATGTACACAGATATGTTTAAAGCGTTTTCTGAGCAATCTGAAAAAGCCCTGGCTCCCTACGTTAATTTTAACAAGCTGGTAGCCAAAAATGTCGAAACACTCACCGAACTGCAAATGAACGCGATGCGCACATACAGCTCGCTCGGTCTTGAGCAGATGAAAGCTGCCAGCGAAGTCAAAGATGTCACCAGCATGACATCATTTAGTAGCCAGCAACTGGCAGCATTGACCAAACTGTCTCAGCAAATGATGGATGACAGCACCAAACTGCAAAACATCGCTAAAGAGTTCAAAGAAGATATCGACAAAATCACGGCTGAAAACATGAAAGCCGGCACCCCAGCATAAAGGCAGGGTTACTGCACTATCGCCTGCTACTCACCGTAGCAGGCCTTTATAGTGCTTTTCCGATCAAGAGGGCAACATTATGTTTCATCACTTCTTTTCGGACTACCTTGCCAGGCTGCAAGAACAAAACCAGCAATGGTGGCAGGATCTTGAGCAGGGCAAGGCAGCCGTAGACACACCGTTTAATCAAGCCATGCAGGAAGTCAGCCTGCAAGACACTGCTCAATTGCTGGAAGGCGCGGCTCAACAACCCGCTGCACTTCTACAAGTACAGATGCAGTGGTGGGAACAACAAATGCAAATCTGGCAGAACGCCATGCTCGCCCGTGATAACACGGACGAAGTGATTAGCGAAGGTAGCGACGATAAACGTTTCAAGGACAAGGCGTGGCAAGAAGATGTCCTCTATAACTTTATCAAGCAATCGTATCTGTTATTTGGACGTACCTACATGGAGACCATTGAGGCCATTGAAGGACTCGATGATAAAACCCGTGAGCGCCTTTCTTTTTTCTCTCGCCAAGCCATTAATGCCATGGCCCCCAGCAACTACATCGCGACCAACCCAGAGTTGTTAAAAATGACGCTGGAATCAAAAGGTGAGAACTTGCTGCGTGGCATGGAGCAGTTAAAACAAGACATGGAGTCAAGCGCCGACATCCTAAAAGTACGCATGACCAATAATAACGCTTTCCGCGTTGGCGATGACGTTGCTAACACCCCAGGAGACGTGGTGTATAAAAATGACCTGTTTGAGCTTATTCAATACCGCCCGGTCACCGAAAACGTCCATGCCACACCTGTGTTAGTGGTGCCGCCTTTTATCAATAAATATTACATTCTCGATTTGCGCGAGAAAAACTCACTGGTTCGTTGGTTAGTAGAACAGGGACACACCGTCTTCTTGATGTCATGGCGCAATCCATCTGCTGAGCAAGCTGATATTGGCTTTGAAGACTATGTCACGCAAGGGACAGTAAAAGCCGTCAGTGCGATTGAAGACATCACCGGCCAATCACAGATTAATGGTGTCGGCTATTGTATTGGTGGAACCGTATTAGCGTGCACCATTGCCTACTACTCTGCCAAACGCATGAAAGCGCGTATTAAGTCGGCAAGTTTCTTTACTACCTTACTCGATTTCTCACAGCCTGGTGAAATTGGCGCTTACATCAATGATAGTCTCATCCGAGCCATAGAAGCGCAGAATACTGCTCGCGGTTATATGGATGGGCGATCGCTGAGTGTGACCTTTAGCTTGTTGCGGGAAAATAGTCTTTATTGGAACTACTACATCGAGAACTATCTGAAAGGGAATAGCCCAGTCGACTTTGATTTGCTGTATTGGAACAGTGACAGTACCAACGTGGCAGCTAAAACCCATAATTTTATCCTGCGCGATTTATACCTCGAAAATAAGCTGGTGCAAGATAAGGGCGTTAAAGTCGGTGGTGTATGGATTGATCTCAATAAAATCAAAGTTCCCAGTTATTTTATTTCCACTAAAGAAGACCATATTGCTCTGTGGCAAGGCACGTACCGTGGTGCGCTCAATGTCGGCGGCAATAAAACCTTCGTATTAGGTGAGTCCGGCCATATTGCAGGGATTGTTAATCATCCAGTGAAGAAAAAATACGGCTTTTGGACCAATGACCACCTCGCAGATACGGCAGAGGAGTGGCTGGAAGGCGCGTCTCACCAGACTGGATCATGGTGGACACATTGGGAAAAATGGTTACGAAGTTATAGTCCCGACGAACAAGTTGAGCCCTACCCAACGGGATCAGACAGCTACCCTGTACTTTATGCTGCACCAGGTGAATATGTACGCCAGGTACTGCCGGTTAAATCGGACGTTGGGCCGAAATCAGCCGAATCTGAACCGGTAAAAGAAGAGGCTTAATCAACCGTCCCACAAAAATGGCGCCCCGACAGATCAGGCTGGGGCGTCAATTTCTAATCTTCGCGCCGCTGATCAGCGGCGATTAACTTTTGTAAAATACGTGAGACCGCGACAAATCCAAAGCTTGCTGTCACCATGGTTGCGGCGCCAAACCCACTGGCACAATCCATCCGTTTCGGGCCTTCTGCCGATGATTTACTCTCACACACACTACCATCCGGTTGCGGATATTTGAGCTGCTCGGTGGAGTAAACACAGTCAATCCCGAACTTGCGTCCTTTCGTCTTGGTAAAACCATAAAAGCGACGCAAATTATTGCGTAGCTTGGCCGCCAAGGGGTCTTGAATGGTTTTAGTGAGATCCGCCACCTGGATTTGCGTCGGGTCAATCTGCCCACCCGCGCCCCCGACGGTAATAACTTTGATTTTGTGCCGCTTGCAGTGTGCCAATAATGCGGTTTTGGGCTTAATGCTATCGATCGCATCAAGCACATAATCAAAGCGCTTATCGATATACTCAGCAATATTATCCGGTGAGATAAAATCATCAATCACAGTGACTTGGCATTCCGGGTTAATCGCTACCACGCGTTCAGCCATTACCTCACTTTTGCTTTGACCGATGGTATCTTTCAGCGCGTGAATTTGTCGGTTGGTGTTGGTGACACACACGTCATCCATATCAATAAGGGTGATCGCCCCAATCCCTGTGCGAGCCAGCGATTCCACTGCCCACGATCCCACGCCACCAATACCGATGACACAAATATGGCTTTGGTGAAACACCTCTAGCGCACGGCGTCCATACAAACGAGCCGTACCGCCAAAACGTTGCAGATAGGATTCTGATAGGGGATGTGTCATAACTATTGTCTTCGTTGATCGCGCTGACAGGCGTTATACCGACTTGCTGATAGGATGTCTAGCCACATCCACCTTGAGGGCGTCACACAGCCAGTTGATCACATACATGACAGCGGGTGAACGCTGCTTATACCGCGCACTATAAAGGTAGTAGCCATAGCCGCTGTCTATGCTTAACCCCAAGGGATTTACAATCTGATCGTTTGACAGGGCGGCTGAGGCCATAAAGGTGGGGATCAACGCCATGCCCATACCCTGTTTCACGCCTTCAAGCGCCATAAAAAAGTGCTCAAAGCCTGCGCCATATTGCGGATTACTGTCAGCCAGCCCAAATTGTTGCCAAAACTGCTCCCACAGTGAAGGGCGCGTCAAATGAGATAAAACCGGCACCTCCGATAACAACGCGGTCCGATCCAAAGGCTCTGGTAGCAAAGTCACTGATGCGACAAGCGATAAGTGTTCGTGAATTAAACAGGCTCCTTGCGCGCCTGCCTGCTGATGAGGCTGACAGCGGATTAAAATATCCAGTTCACTTTCTTTCCCTTGAGGCACATAGTCACTGGCACTGACCACCACAGAAATATCAGGATGCTGCGATTTAAATTCAGGCAGCTGAGGAATCAACCAAAGGCTGGCAAACGAAGGCGGTACCAATAAGCTGACAGACTCTTGCCTTGCACTTTGCTGGCGCGCTTGCGCCGTGGCATTGGCGATATCATTGACGCTGGCCGATATCATAGTTAAATAAGGCTCTCCGACTCGGTTGAGTCTTACTCCCCCAGCATGTCGCTCAAAGAGTGGTTGACCAATTCCTTCTTCGAGCTGCTGTATTTGCTTGCTCACCGTACTTTGGCTGACATGCAATACCTTCGCGGCTTCTGAAAAACTTCCTGTTTGAGCCACCGCAATCAATGTTTGAAGCGAACGCATCGACGGCAAACGCACATTCATCATCTCATTCCTTTTTTGCATACCTGGTGAAAATATATCCTTTGCGGTTTAAAACACAAGTTCACCATACTGAGTTATCACGCTTGCATTGAGGCCCTCGTATGAGTCATGTCTTTCACCGTCACTGTCATCATCTTCCCCCTACCATTGCCAGTGGTAATGGGATGTACTTAATCGACACTCAAGGTAACGAGTATCTCGATGCATGCGGAGGCGCAGCCGTCTCTTGCCTTGGGCACAACCACCCTGCCGTATTGGACGCTATCCACCGTCAGCTTGATGCGATTCCCTATGCGCATACCGGCTTTTTTACCTCAGAAAGCAGTGAAGCGCTCGCCAAGATGTTGGCCGATCTTGCACCTCCCTCGATAAATCACGCCTATTTAGTCAGTGGTGGATCGGAAGCGATGGAAACCGCGCTAAAACTCGCTCGCCAGTACTGGGTGGAAGTCGGTGAACCCCAACGACAACATTTTATCGCACGCCGCCAAAGCTACCATGGTAATACACTCGGGGCGCTGTCCGTGGGTGGCAACGCATGGCGACGCGCTCCCTTTGCCCCGTTGTTGATGGATACCAGTTTGATTGCCCCTTGTTACGCCTATCGCGATCAACGTCCCGATGAGACCGCTTACGAGTATGGTCAGCGGGTGGCCAACGAGCTTGAAGCCATGCTGTTAGAAAAAGGGCCGGAAACCGTCATTGGGTTTATCGCAGAACCTGTGGTGGGCGCGACAGCCGGTGCATTGACTGCGGAAGCGGGATATTTTTCTCGTATTCGCGCAATTTGCGATCAGTACAATATTTTGCTGATCCTCGATGAAGTCATGTGCGGCACGGGGCGCACCGGTCGCTTTTTCGCTTTTGAACATGAAGGCGTCGTTCCGGATATTGTCGCCATCGCTAAAGGACTGGCTGCTGGTTATCAGCCCATTGGCGCCACCTTGGTCTCGGATCATCTCTATGAAGCAATTGCATCTGGGTCAGGCTTTTTCCAACATGGCCACACCTTCATGGCTCACCCAACGGCATGTGCCGCTGCCTTAGCAACACTCTCCACCATTCAGCAAGAAGGATTAGTTGACGCCGCTGAGCAGCAAGGAAAGGCGCTTAAATCGGCGTTACACCATCAGTTTGATTCTCACCCTTTTGTCGGCGACATTCGCGGACGTGGGCTATTTTTAGCGTTGGAGCTGGTGGCAAACAAAACCAGCAAGCGTCCCTTCTCGCCTGAACTTACGCTCCATCAAACGATAAAAAAACCGCCATGCATAACGGACTCATGTGCTATCCCATGGGCGGTACCATTGATGGTAAGCAGGGGCATCACATCTTACTCGCACCGCCCTATATCATTGAATCAACTCATATCGCGGCCATTACCGACAAGCTAGCACTGACATTAGAGATGTGCTTGCCTTACCAATAACGACAGATTCAGAAGTGAGGGAAAAGAATGCGAGACGCAAGGACGATCATGGTTGCCCCCAATGGTGCGCACTTACAGCCCGTGCACCATCCGCGTGTGCCTGTCACCGGCAAACAGCTTATTCACTGCCTACACGAATGCGCCGAGGCAGGCGCAACCATGGCCCACATCCACGCCCGCGATCAACAGGGAGCCCATAGCCTTGATCCCGCGCTAAACCAAGCGCTATATCAGCAAGTAATAGATGCCGTCGGTGATCGTATGGTGATTCAACTCACCACCGAAGCCGTAGGCCGCTATTCCCCCCAGCAACAAATGGCGCTGATTAAAGCCGTCAAACCCGAAGCCGCTTCCTTTGCGCTACGAGAGCTTATCCCTGATCATCAGCCTCCAAGCAAAGCGGTAACAGATTTTTTTGCTTGGACGGTTGAAGCTCGGATCTATAGTCAGTTTATTCTCTATCACCCCAGAGAACTGGCACGCTACTACACGCTGCGCGAACAAGGTATTTTACCCTCACGAGGTCATCACTTGCTTTTTGTTGCAGGGCGAGATCGGACTCCACCCCGAGGTATGCCCGAAGATGTCGCCGCCATGTATCATGCGCTTCACGCCGATGGCACTATTCCTTGGTCTGTCTGCGCATTTGGATGTCATGAAAGTCGCTGCTTAACGACAGCCGCGACACTGGGCGGTGACGTTCGAATCGGCTTTGAAAACAACACCCAACACATCGATCAAAGCCAGGCACACGATAACGCATCACAGATCACAAATTTGCGCAACACACTGGAAAACCTGGGATATTGTACTAAACCTGTACAAGCACTAAGACAAACCATGACCCAATCGTTTTAACCCAATACTATTGCTTGCAAATATTGTTAAAAGATTGAAAAAATAGCGCGGTGACACGTTATTGTCATATTTACATCGAGTGTCATACCATCTTCGAGGGTGCGCCCGGATAGCAACCTCTAACTTAAAAAGGAATCTTAAGCATGAAAGCGATGAAACCGACTCTGATTGCGCTCAGCTTTTCCGCTGCACTAGGAACCGCAGCAACGGCTCAAGCCAATCAGTTTGTAACCATTGGTACTGGCGGTGTGACGGGTGTTTATTACCCGACGGGCGGTGCAATTTGTCGTCTGGTTAACAAAAGTAAAGATGACCACGGCATTCGCTGCTCTGTAGAGAGTACAGGCGGTTCTATCTACAACATCAATACCATTCGTGCTGGCGAGCTCGATATGGGGATCGCACAATCCGACTGGCAATATCATGCCTACAAAGGCACCAGCAAGTTTGAAGATCAAGGCGAATTTAAAGATCTGCGCGCGGTTTTCTCTATCCACCCAGAACCTTTTACCGTGGTCGCTCGTGCTGATGCAAACGTAAAAACCTTTGATGACCTCGAAGGCAAGCGCGTTAACATTGGTAACCCAGGGTCAGGTCAGCGTGGCACCATCGAAGTATTGATGGATCAAATGGGTTGGGACATGGATAAGTTCGGCCAAATTTCCGAGCTGAAAGCGTCTGAGCAATCAAAAGCCCTCTGTGACAATAAAATTGACGCCATGGTTTATGCCGTAGGCCACCCGAGTGGTGCGATCCAAGAGGCAACGACTGCGTGTGATAGCGTATTGGTTGAAGTCGCTAACGATGCGGCTAAACAGTTGATCAGCGAGCGCGATTATTATCGTCAAGCGATATTGCCAGGTGGTATGTACCGGGGTAACGATAATGATGTGACGACCTTTGGTGTGGGTGCTACGTTTGTATCCTCAAGCCAAGTCTCTGAAGACGTCATTTACAACGTCGTGAAAGCGGTGTTTGAGAACTTCGATGATTTCCGTCGCTTACATCCAGCGTTTGCCAACTTGAAGAAAGAAGAAATGGTAAAAGATGGTCTGTCTGCTCCCCTGCACCCAGGCGCAGCACGCTACTATCGTGAAGCGGGTTTGATTGAGTAATCATACTTCGTTGGCTTAAATGCAAAAGCGAGCGTCAAACGCTCGCTTTTTTATTGCTTCAAGGATGAGTCTTAATCTTAGCCGTTAGGGCTGATTCACCATTTGTGGCGCTAACGGTTCCAGTTTCCAAACCCGACCAAAGTGTTTGTAATGACCGGCTTGCTCGCCTGCTTTATTACCCATGCCATGGTATAAATCCAGGTGATTTTCTTTCACTGCCCCACCGGTATCCAACGCCATTAAAAGCTTGAGCACATGCTCTCCCGTCCATTTACCCTGGTCATCAAGCTGTGGCACTTCAGCAAGTAATACACTGCCCATAGGTAAGTAACGTCGATCCGCCGCCACAGAGGCGCCCGCTTTTAACGGGATCCCCGCCGTCCCACTGACAGGATCCGCCGCTTTGGGCGTAAAGAACACATACGACGGGTTGTGTTCCAGTAAGGTCCGAACCTCTTCTTCATCGTGCGCCGCGACCCAATCTTGAATCGCCCGTAACGACATATCCTCTCTGGCTACCTCACCATTTTCAATTAATACCTTACCAATACTGACGTACGGATGACCGTTTTTACCGCCGTAGGCAAAATACTCGAGCTGATCATTGTCACCAAAATGGACAAAACCACTGCCCTGCACTTCCATAATAAAGTTATCGATGCGAGACGCGCTGTAACCCAACTCCAACCCTAACCCTTCTAAAGCACCGTCATAAATCGCTTGACGATCAGGGCAGTCTTCATCACAAGGCGGTTTGGCATAAACTGGATAACGGAATAAGGCATCGGGTTGATGGCGCATTTCAATCACGGGTGAGAAATAGCCGGTAAACATCACGTTACCGAAATCATCGCCACCGCCCATTTGGTTAACACTCAGGCCAAACTCAGCGAGCGTGTCCACATTGCCTCCTGCGTCCAGCCATGCCTGCAAGCGCTGGTATACCGCTTGATGCTTGACCACTAACGAGGGAGATTTTGCTTCTACTTCTGCAAGCTGCTCCTGAAATAAACTAAAGTCGCGCGGACTTTCCGACACCACCTGAGATACTGGGGTTAAAATACGTTCAAACCGCCCATCTCGATACTGCTGACCACGATCAGTCGGCCGTACACACCCTGCGAGTACCGCCACACACGCCATCACGACTAACGCTTTTTTCACACCATCATCCAATCAGTTAGTTTGTAGCGCTAAGGCTCGCAAAAAGCGATGAATTTGGCAATCACTTATCATTATCAGACTGTAAATGCCTGCAAAATAATACAGTTCAATTGTGATGTCATTCAGATTATCCTAGTAACTGCTTGGTCATTCATCAAACTGTCATATAATTGTTATGTACTATGCATGAAACAAAAATGCATAGAAAATGCAACAAAAAAGGAGTAATGATTACCATGGACTTGAAAGTTGGGCGTTCGACGTTACTTGATAGCGATGCGGTGGAATATCAATGGATCCGCATGATGGCCAGTGAAGGTTGTACCCATAATGTGATCAATACCAGTATTCAGCGTTGCCTAGGTGGCGACTCGGAAACTGCCGATCTTTTACGCCGAGTAGCCACCAAGCAATGCTCGGTCAATGAGTTATTGTCGACAATAGAGTCTGTGAAATATTAATCACGATCTGAGCACTCTGCATCCTTGTGCCTACTCGGAGAGTTTCTGGGCGCCCCTACTTGTGCCGTCGTAACCTAATAACTCCATTGGATGCCAACATCTAGTCGTCTTTCGCAAAAAAAGACGTGTAATGCGCGGGCGATAAGCGTTCTAAGGTACTTTTGTTTTCGACACGATACACGTACGTTTGCGTACCAATCGAATAACTTAGCTTATCACCATCAAACTGATAACTCGTCGTAACCCGGCTGCCATTGGTATAGATACCGTCTTTGCGGACTTCAAAACGATCAGCTGCATAGGGCGCGACCTCTGTTTCAACCCATTCGCCATACAAATCGGTTTGCGTCACGTCAGGCGCAAAAATTGCAGGCTGGGTCGCCACTAAAAATCCCGTTCCACCAAATAATATAAATAGAACTAATAGAACCACTTGTTTCGTTTTTCGCACGCGCTTACCCCTCAGTGCTTTTTATTCCAGCATAACTGACTCATCACTTTACTTTAGACGCTGAACGCCAGATTGTGATCTCGCTTCATCGGCCAACATCGAGTATGGGAGCTAATTCTTATCGTTTCACATGCGCACTGACACCGCACAGGACTTGACACTCAGACCTAAAAAAGAATAAAAAGGCATATAAAGTGAATAAATAAACGGGTATGCGCGTGAAGATAAGAAGTACCGCACTGGTTAAAGGATTTCGCCAATCTGCACCTTATGTAAATGCTCACCGAGATAAAACCGCGGTGATCATGCTGGGTGGCGAGGCGATGGCGGATGAGAACTTTAAAAATATCGTCAATGATATCGCGCTACTCAATAGCCTTGGCATGAAGCTAGTATTGGTGTTTGGTGCCCGCCCGCAAATCAATCGCGCGCTCAATCAGTACGGACTGGAAACGCCTTATCACAAAGGAATACGCATCACCGACAGCCACGCGCTTGAAGTGGTCAAACAAGCCGCCGGCCAAGTGCAGCTCGACATCACCGCGCGTTTATCCATGGGGCTCAACAACACCCCAATGGCGGGTGCTCAGATTAATGTGATCAGTGGCAATTTTATTATCGCGCAACCGTTGGGTGTCGACGAGGGGATTGATTATTGTCACAGTGGCAAAATTCGCCGTATTGATACCGACGGTATTCAACGCCAACTGGATCAAAACGCGATTGTGCTGATGGGGCCAGTAGCCAGTTCAGTGACAGGGGAATGCTTTAACCTCACCTCCGAAGAAGTGGCGACTCAAGTCGCAATTCGGTTACGCGCAGACAAGTTGATTGGCTTTTGCTCCGAACAAGGGGTCTTAAACCAAGACAATGAAGTGATTTCTGAGTTACTGCCCACGCAAGCCCAGCCACTTCTAGAAGTGAGAGAAGCCGCTGGCGATACTGGCTCTGGCACCAGTCGCTTTTTACGGGGCGCGATTGCTGCGTGTCGCGCGGGAGTCACTCGCAGTCATTTGATTAGCTATAAAAAAGACGGCGCCTTGATCCAAGAGCTGTTCTCGATTGAAGGGATCGGCACCCAGATCGTGATGGAGCGTGCCGAAAAAGTGCGCCAAGCTGAGATTGACGATATCGGTGGGATCTTGGATTTAATCCGACCGTTGGAGCAACAAGGGATCCTGGTGCGCCGCTCGCGAGAACAATTGGAGCAAGAAATCCCACGCTTTACCATCATCGAACGGGATGGGTTAGTGATAGGCTGCGCCGCACTCTATCCGTTTAGTGAAGCGCGCACCGGCGAGATGGCATGTGTCGCCATTCATCCAGACTATCGTGATGGCGACCGCGGCGTCATGCTCCTCAATCACCTCAAGCAACGCGCCAAAGCCAAAGGGCTTGAAACGATTTTTGTGCTCACCACCCACAGTTTGCATTGGTTTCTGGAGCAAGGCTTTTTGCTTTCCGATGTGTCGGCGCTCCCCAACACCCGCCAAGAGCTGTACAACTATCAGCGCCGGTCTAAGGTACTAACCTTAGCGCTTTAGCTGACCTCGCCATTATAAGGGCGCCAACAAGGCATCCGGCAAACCACTATACCTTGCGGTGCGTGCGCCCACACCGTGGCGCAGCACCGGCCAAGACGCGTAAAGATCAAGCTGGTGCTTCGCCCGCGTGATGCCGGTGTAAATCAGCTCGCGGGTGATCACCGGTGAAATGGTGGGCGGACATACCAGGACTGTGTGCGCAAACTCCGAGCCCTGTGATTTATGCACCGTCATCGCAAACGCGGTTTGATGGGCGGGCAGACGGCTGGCAAGCAAATAGCGCACCTCGCCATCGTGGGTTTCAAACGCCACCCGGGTGATCCCCGCTTGCTGCACCGCAATGCCAATGTCACCGTTATACAAACCCAGTGCATGATCGTTTTGCATAATCATGATCGGCCGGCCGTGATACCAGGTGTCACGCTCTTTAGCTATCAGCCCCGCCGACGCCAAATGCTGTTCAATCGCTTGGTTGAGGCCAGCGACGCCAAATGGACCTTCGGTCAATGCGCATAACAATCGAAATTGGCTAAAGGCACTCAGCACGTCGGCCATGGGCCGCTGATTTTCGAGCGTCGAATGATCGAGTGCCGTTAGGTAGTCGCGATACCCCGCCACCGCTTGAAGCATCAGGGTCTGATAGCTGTCATCACTCAACACATGATGGGCAATATCGCCATAGCCGCGTTTTAACACCGCCCCTACCTCAGCCATTTCTCCTCGGTTCACCGCAAAGGCGAGCTGGCCAATACCGGATTGGGCATCAAAACGATAACTTTTGCGCAGCAGGCAAAGGGCACTGGCAATCGCTGGCGCGTGCGGGTTTTCGGGTACGTCAAAGCCTGTCAGTTGGCTTAAACGCGCTGCTTGCGCCGCTGGATAGCCAGCCTCGGCGTACTGACAAATATCGCCAAGCACCGCCCCTGCTTCCACAGAGGCAAGCTGATCTTTATCCCCCAGCAAAATAATGCGTGTTGAGGGCGCCAAGGCATCGAACAGCTGCGCCATCAAAGGCAAGTCCACCATTGAGGCTTCATCGACAATCAACACATCCGCATGCACGGGGTTATTTTTGTGATGGCGAAACGCCACCCGCTGCGGAATCGCTCCTAATAATCGGTGAATGGTACTGGCTTGGGTCGGCAGCGCCGCTTTCACGTCATGATCAACAGGCAAAGCGGCAATCGCCCGTCCTAGTGATTCAGTCAATCGGTTGGCCGCTTTGCCGGTCGGAGCGACCAGCTTGATGGTGAGCGCAGCAGACGTTGTACGCTCGGCGTGGTGCGACGCCACCAGCGCCGCCAACAAACGGGCGACGGTGGTGGTTTTCCCCGTACCCGGCCCACCCGAAATCACCGCAAAAGGCTGGGTCAACGCGGTGGCTGCCGCCACTTTTTGCCAGTCTATCTCCGCCTGTGAGACGGCAAATAAGTTATCTAGGGTTTGTCTGGCCTCATCCGGTACCGGCAGCGCCGTCAGACGCTGGCGAATATGCCCTGCCACTTGCTGCTCGGCATGCCAGTAGCGATGCAAATACAATCGGTGTCCGGCAAGCACCAAGGGCGTTGCCTGCGTCCCATCGGACACGACTGACGCCTGTGCTAATTGCTCGCTTGGCACTTGGTTATCAATGTGCGCCAATAAAGGCTGCCAAGCGACATCACCGGGTGGCTGCCACTGGTGCAAATCAAGGCAGACATGGCCTTTGCCCACTTCGCGACTCAGCAGCGCCGCCCATACTGTGATAGCAGCCTTATCTAATTGGGTGTCTTCTTCGCCCATCAAACAAGCAAATTGCACATCAATCGCTCGTAATTCCCCGCGCTGGTATAGTGCCATTAATGCTTGTTTCATACCGATTCTCCAGCAAACAGGTTGTCCAAGGCGTCAATCAGCGCCTTGTCGGGACGGTGCGCGAACACACCGGTCTCGCCGCTATCACTGGCGCCCCGTAAAAAGAAATAAAACACGCCCCCCACATGGGTGTCGTAATCATAATCTCGGATCCGCTGGCGCAAAAAGCGGTGCAGCGCCAAGGTATAGATCTGGTACTGAAAGTCGTATCGGTGCGCGATCATCGCCTCTTTGAGCGCATCAGGATGATAATCGGCCACACTGTCCCCTAAATGGTTCGACTTCCAATCCAGCACGTAATACTTGCCGTCGGCGCGGAAGGTTAAATCGATAAAGCCTTTTAACATCCCGCGCGCCGTGTCAAAGGTGAGCTGGCCAGCACGCGCTGATAACGCATCATATCGCGCGGCAAGTCGATTCAATCGCTGGCAGTCTAGTGCGGCCAAAGGCATCACGAACTCCATCTCCGTTAACCGACTGGCGTTGTCAATTTGGTTCAGCCTCAGCCCTTGCTCATTGAGCGGGTGCTTCAATACCTGAGTCATCCACTGCTGCAATATCGGGCACCACTGCGGATCATAGTTTTCCAAGCTAAGGTGATGGGTAATAAGCTCAGCGACCTCTTCACGCATCAAATCAGCGGTAAAGTCCACCTCTTCAAATAAGGTGTGTAAAAAGGTACCGGCTCGCGCGCCTTTGGGAAACGCAAAAACTGACCAAGGATCCACCGCCACATCTGCTGTCTCCTCGTCAGCGAGGTCATCGTCCGCGTCCAAGTCGTAACTGGCTAATGTTGGTAAAGCGCTGATATGATGGCTTTGTTTTAACAGCCCTGAGTAACTGGTTAACCGCCACTGACGGTCAATCTTGCCGTCAAACTGACGCGCGGTTAGCGCCTCGTGGGCGCCCGTTTCAGGGGCATAACGGCTATCATCCGGCTCCGGTGGCGCAACCACAGCCACCGCATCGCTCGCGCTCGCCAACCCAGCCAAACTCTCGGCCAGCAAGCTAGCATCACCGGCTTCTCCATGCTGGAGCAAATAACCGAGGGCCGTTAAGTGCAAGGCCGAGTCTTTTTGCCGACTGTTACCTTGTTTAAGGGGCGCACAGCCGATAAAACACCCATACACGGCGCGCGTCACCGCCACATACAGCAAGCGGATATCTTCAGCCAACCGCTCTTTTTCAGCGCGTTCTTTGCCCTCATCGACATTATCCAACGCCAGTACCGGCTGATACTGTTCATCATGATAAAAAGGTTGGCTGCTTTCGCGATACTGACAAGCAAACGGCAAGTAAACCAAATCGTACTCCAAGCCTTTCGATTTGTGGATGGTGACGATTTGCACCAAATCACGCTCCGACTCCAACCGCACCTGCTGCTCTTCCGATTGTTGAGCCGGCTCGGCCATCCGCTCTTGTAGCCAGCGGATCAGCGCGTGTGGGTTGTCTAGTTGCTGGCTGGCACTTTGCAGCAACTCCGCGATATGCAAAAAGTCGGTCACACAGCGCTCGCCTTGCGGCATCGCCAACCAGTTTTCTGCCACTTGGCGGGCACTGGCGACTTGGCGAAGCATCGGCATCACCCCACGGCGCTGCCAGGTGTCACGGTAATGGCTAAAGGCCACCACCTCTTGCTCCCACAAGGCTTCGTCTTGATTGAGTAATGCCAGCTGCTCGGCGGTCAGGCCAAATAAGGGGCTGGCTAGCGCCGCCCGCAACTTACGCTCGTTTTCAGGCTGCATCACCGCCACTAAAATGCGCTCAATATCGCTAGCGACGGGGCTGGCGAACACATTATCACGGTTAGAAAGATAGACAGACGCCACGCCTTTTTCGGCCAGCGCTTGCTTGACCAGCTGTGCCTCGCGGCCGGTGCGCACTAACACGGCGATATTGTGCGGCTGAATCGCGCCTTGGCCGGAAGGCGTTTGTAGATAACTATTGCCCGCCACCGATTGGTTGAGCATTTGCGTGATATGCTTTGCGGTACTCACCGCCAAGGTCTGTTCAAAATCTTGCTTGCTACACAATTCATCCGGGCTATGATGCCAAAAGGTGAGCGCGGGCTGCTCGTTTCCCTCCACCACCAGCGCCTTTTGTTTGGCGCTAGGCGAAGAGGCTACCTCTAAAAAGGGAATGCTGTCTTGATAAACAAACGGCGCCTTAGCACGCGAGAACAAGGCATTGACCCCGCGTACCATGCCATCTGTCGAGCGCCAGTTGGTGGCAAGGTTATAGTGATCACTCACCTGCGCACGGGCATGAATATAGGTGAAGATATCGGCGCCACGAAAGGCATAAATCGCCTGCTTAGGATCGCCAATCATCATTAAGCCGGTGCGCTCCCCCTCTTCCTCTGTGTCTGTCTCTGCGTCTGCGAATACAGGGCCACCGTCCGCCACTGGTGGCTGATAGACAGTACTAAAAATCTGATATTGAAGCGGGTCGGTGTCTTGGAATTCATCAATCATTGCCACCGGATATAAGCTGCGAATACGTGCCGCCAACTGACCTTGGCTATCTTGGTCAAGTGCGCTGGCAAGTTGAGAAAGGAGATCGTCAAACGAGAGCCACCCTTGGCGGCGTTTTTCTTGGCGGAGCAGCTGCCGCACTTCTTTAATCGCCAGCGCGGTCAATCCCGGTTTTAACGTCGGCGACTGATCAACCAATGCCTGAATCTGCTCAAATAGCGCCAGACTCGGTGGCTCAGCTTTACTCTTGGCCGCCAACGTCTGTTGGGCGAATTTTTCCAATTTGTCGGGCAACTGGTAATCAAGCGTCTCGGCATTGGCCCATTGTTCCATCGCATTCAGCCAGTTCACCAGATGATCTTTACGATAACTGCGGCCATCGAGTTTAGCGGCACTGAGCTGCTCGGTGATCTGCTCCCCCGCCTCGCGCCATGCTCGCTTTACCCCGTCAATTTTGGCTATCGCCGCTTGGTGTGCCGCCATGAGATCTTCGCCGAGATCAGGCGCCTTAACCGTGACAGCCGGTCCGGATAAATAGGGCGCAATCTCTTTTAATAAGGCCTCCGGCGCGGGCCAGTAGCTGCTCACCACACCGGCTAACGATTTTGGCAGCGGATAAAAACGACGACGCCAAAAATCGGCCGCCGCGCGCGCTTTGATCTGTCGCTCGTCGGTGACAAATTCATGACTGAACAGGCTGCCCGACTCAAACGCATTTTGGGTCAGCATCCGCTGACAAAAACCGTGAATGGTATAGATAGCCGCTTCGTCCATCTGCCGCTCGGCCTCTAACAGACGCTGCGCCGCGGTTTTATGATCGCTAATCTCTGCCAGCAAAGGTCCAATGATAGGATCGTCACTCTCACCGCGCATAAAGGCAAAACGCGCCTCATGAATGCGACGTCGAATACGGTCTTTTAGCTCTTGGGTTGCCGCTTCGGTAAACGTCACCACCAGTATTTGCTCGACCCGACACGGCGCTGCGCGGCCATGCCCAAGCAACAAGCGCAAGTATAAGCCGGCAATGGTAAACGTCTTACCGGTGCCGGCGGAGGCTTCGATTAATCGGACGCCATCGAGTGGCAAGGTGAGCGGGTTGAGGATCTGCGGTTCCATATCATTATTTCATCGCCTAGTCTGCCCGCTATTGTAGCAACCCCTTGGGGTAAAACATATTCTAACCAAGGCCATCAATCTGCGCCGGTTAACATCACGATCAAAAAAGGCCAGCATCGCTGGCCTTGGTTCATTGATTGAGACTCGACGTTTACGACTGAAGCCAAACTGGGTTGGTCCATGCCGTGCTGCCGTCTTTGTCTTCCACTTCTAGATTGATCCAACCCTCTGCATCCGCAGGAATAGGCAGTGATAGCTCAAGACGCTGTGTGCTCTCTTCAGGGTTAATGGTGATGCTGTTTAGCACCTCACCACCTTGGCCGATTAAGCGCACTTCTTTGAGGCCATCAGCGGCGACCACATTAATATCCCATTTATCACCTGCCTTGGCGGTTTCACCAAACATGATGTTTTGTGGGTACAGGATTGGCCCCTGCGTGGCATAGCCGTGACCGGCTTTTAACGCTTTGGCAAAGGCGAGCGGCGTTAGCTCACCATCAACATTGGCCATCATACGAATACGCCCAGTGAGCTGGTTCCACGCATCATGGGTATCGGTACCGGCTGTGAGGTACATGGCTTCGCCTTGATCCCAAAGCTTGTGCGCTTTTTCAAGCGTCGGCTCGTTATCGACACGTGCGTTAAGCTCCATCAGGTCGAAACGGTCGGTCTTACCGCCCGGCACCGCATCCTTAGCGATATTGGTGAAGTAGCCATAATCGTTATATGGATGGTTCATCGGCACCACTTCTGCACCCATCTCATGTGCAGCATCAATCAGAGTATGCACGTCATCAGTACCCGGATCGACCGTCAGCGCCGCGCCATTGTCGATGGGGAACGGGTTCATGTGACCCCATGATGGCGAGATCTCAATCGATGGAATGAAAGGCACGCCGCGTTTTGCTGATAAATCAGCAAATACTTTGTGATTAATGGTGGAGTCGTGATCACTGATAAAGGTCAGATCCAAGTCGGTAGCTAGCTGAGCACGCACCACGATTTCTGGTGGGGTTACCCCTTCCAGCACATTGCCGTGGTGGTGCAAGTCTGCCCCGTACCATTGGTGGCGATTAGGGAAGGTTACCTGAGGCACTTTCACCACTTGTTGGTTGGTTTTGCCCGATTCGAGCGTTACATCCAAGGTTTGTGATTCTGCAGTAAAGCCTGCACCGGCATTAATGCCCAGCTTGTATTCACCCGGTGCCAGATTTAGCTCCGCATGGCCAGCTGGCAGCAAATTAGTAAAGAAGGTGCGTTTACCCAAGAATTCAACCGGTGGCGCTTGGCCTTCAATGATAGTCACACGTGCGTCTTTAGCCACGCCAGACACCGCTTCTTCTACGTTAAGCGCAAGGGTCGCAGGGCTTTTTAGCGAGGTGAAATTCAGTGTTTGCTCGCCATCAGCGCTCACATTAATAGATTGCGACTGACTGTTGGCATGGCCGGTTGCCGTACCATAAACCTGATACTCGCCGGCTGGTAGCTCCATGCTGTACTGGCCATCTTTGGCAAGCGTCCACGCGTAAGGGTGACCGTCTTTTTCAATCATTACCAAGGCATCGTTTGGCACTCGCCCATTATCAGCGCGCAATTTACCTTCAATGGTGCCTGTCGCTTCACCATGACGTTCGGCTTCGGCTTTGACAATCGGCGCCATGTCACCGTTCGGGACAACCTGTAGCTGAGACTCAAACGTACGGCTTTCACCGGCTTTGAGCGTGTGACCTAGATACATATCGCGACCGTTGTATTTAATGCGGTCAAAGTAAGGCGCATGCAGCGCGAACGCCCAATCACGGTCATACGCGACCATGCGATCGGCGAGGGCATTGTCCGCCATCGCTTCTTCATTGCCTTCAAGCCCTGGTACCGCGAACTGATAACCCGTATCCGGCCAGATCGTGTGGCCAGATTCTAGCTCGAGATCATCCTCACCCTGGTTATTCATCACGGTTTTAAGAGCAATCGCGTCAGAGCCTGCAGCCAAGGTATACCAAGTAGTAATGTCGACTTTGTCGAAGTTACGGCTCACTTTGATCACTGCTTTTTCATCGCTGTCTTCAACAATCTCAATCGACTTGCGATCGTTCGGCCAGGCTGACCAGCTGTTGGGGATGAAATCTGCAAAAGCGACTCGGTCTAGATCAATTTTGCCATTTTTCACCGCCGCGAGATCCACCAAGGTACCACGTGGCACACCCCACGGTGGCGCAGACTCAACCGCCAATGCAAACGCGACATGCTCGTTTTTTACCGTGATGTCTTGGGCGTGCGTTGCCTCGCCATCGGGGATCGCAGTCTTACCCTGAGTAATGCTGACGTCGGCGTGCGCTGAGGCACCCAGCAAAAGGCCAGAGACCAAGGTCGCCACCGCGCTTTTTGAGAATTTATGCATGAAGGCACATCCTTTTTTTCATGGTTTGTTATATGAATTTTCGATGACATTGTGCGTTAAGTTAATTACACGTTCAAATAAAAAACAGAACAAAGGCCTCTATAAACAACACAAAAACGATGCCCTCTAATCATTAAATTAAAGATAAGATAATGATTTTAATTATAATTAAAATGTAACTCTGCATTAAAATGATCGTTTAAAAAATATTTAGACCCCAAATAGATTGACCCCTAACGAGCAACGTAATGTGCAATCTTTAACCAACACAATGGTAACAAACATGACAAAAAAGATGGTTTTATCGACGAGCCACCCATTTTCTCTATCCTAGTAGTTAATTTCTAAAAATGAATATAAAGTCAAAAATTAAGAGTAAATAACCACAAAAGAGCCATACATAGACTTGGCTAACAGGGAGAAGAGTGGGAAAGAGAGTGGATAGAGGGGGAAACGGCGCCGCACTATTCCTATGAGGCGCCTTTGGTGATTAGCGTTTTTGTCGCTGCGCAAGCATCGGCATTAAGTGGCGATCGCCTGTAGCTAATAGCGCTTGACCGAAACTCTCGTGCCATTGCGGCCATACGCGATACACATAAGGGTCTTGGACTTCACCAGGATTAAAGCCCCCGATAAAGGCATCACGCATCGCTTTCAGCGCTTTGTCTTGGCCGGTGTCACTGTTATCAAAGCCTTTTTTTCCATCTCGGGCTTTTATCCCGGCCCCGACCGTACTTGGCAGATAAGTAAGCGGCTGATTCAGGCCATTTTGATAGTCTTCAACCAAGGCTTGTAGATGTGCAAGCGCGTCACCTTTGCTGAGTGGGGAAAACTCGATGGTTTCTTTCACGCCCACCAACGTGCTCGGCACCGCTTCGCCCATCGCGCATTGGCATAAATGATCGATCCATACCGCAAGCTGATGACGCACGGTCAGATCGCCGCAATGAAAGCGGACCAAGCTGTCTTGATAACGCCGATTGAGCCAGCCTTGCAATTGCACCTCGCCCAACGCAGTAGGAAGAGTCAGATTAAGCTCAAGATCAGGGCGCGGCGCGGCGAGCAAAGGCGTTAAACGTTGGTACATATCACGGATCACCGTGACTTGCGTATCCAAGGTCAGTTCGCCAAAGTACGCCAAAGGCAACTTGCCCTGGCCACGCTGTCGGGCCATAAAATCCTGCACACTTTGGGGACTGTCATCGGTTTCAATAAAGTGCGCTAACAGCTGATCACGCAGCTGAAAGCGGTGCAAGGTATCTAAACTAAAGGGTTCGAATTCTTCTAGCGGCGCTTCTAACTGCTCAAAGAAGACTTTCAAGCGGCGTTGGAAAAAATAGCGCACGGGCAACCGCCAAAAGCGCTGTAACTCAGCCAACTCAATCACAGGATCCTGGTGGCTGTCCGGATCAGGGCTTAACGCATCGCCAATAAATGCTGGCAGTTGCGTCCCTTGCCCTTTGGCGGCCGGCAGCCACTCTTGCGCGTAGCTACCACCATGAGCGAACGCCTGTGGGCTAAAGGGCGTCAGTGGATGCGTCTGGATAAGCTTTTCTTCCAACCGCTGGCGTGACTGCGCTTCGGGTAAATCGCCGTCACCGGCCAAACAGTAGCCCTGAGTGCAATACTCAAGCAACTCGGTGACCAGTACCGATGGGACTTTTAAGCTGTTGTCTTGCACTGAGCGACCGACATAACTGATATATAAACTTTGCTGTGCCGACTGCAGCGCTTCTAAAAACAGATAACGGTCATCGTCGCGGCGCGAGCGATCCCCCGCCCGCGTCCGACCGACCATCAAATCAAAGCCGACACTGGGCACAGTGCGCGGGTACACGCCATCGTTCATCCCCAGCAGACACACCACATCGAAGGGAATGGAGCGCATTGGCATCAAGGTACAAAAGTTAACCTGCCCGGCCAAAAAGCGCTGGCTGACTCGCTCGTTATTGAGGCGACCATTAAAGTAATCGCGCACCACGGGCAAGGTTAGCGTATGGGTAAAGGCGGCATCGCTGAGCTGTGTCAGCCAACTGTCCAACTGGGTGCGGATAAGCTTTATCGCTAACTCTTCATCCCCTTCAATGGCAAAGCAGTCATCCAGCATTTGGGTCAACCGCGCCACCCACGTCTTGCCATCGCATTCAATCGCCAGTTGCTGCTGGTAGTAAATCAAGGTGTCGATAAACAGCCCTAAACGCCCAGCAAGCTCCGCATTAAGCCCTTGGACTTCATCATAAGGCACGGTGTCTGCAAACAATCCAGCCTCACTCGGCATCGCATAGCCAAGTAACATACGTTTCAGGCCAAACAGCCAGGTGTTTTGATATTGCTCGGGCAAGGCAAACTGGCTCGCGGTATGGGTATCAAGCCCCCAGCGAATGCCCGTTTCTTCCACCCACTGTTTAATCTGATCAAACTGTTGGCTATCGATGGCAAAACGGCGCGATACCGTCGGTACCTCAAGAATTTCCAACAGCTCCGCCGCACTACACCGACTATCGGGCAAGGTGAGTAAGCGTAAAAATGCCGCCAACACTGGGCTTTCTTGATCAGCGCTGCGATCTGAGATGGAAAAAGGAATAAAACGCTCGCGAGGCGCATTACCAAACACCGCTTGAATAGCCGGACTGTAGGCATTGATATCCGCCACCATCACAATCACATCGCGGGGGCTAAGCGATGGGGTGGCCTCAAACATCGCGAGCAGCTGATCGTGCAGCACTTCAACTTCACGCATCGGGCTGTGACAGGCATGGATTGCGATCGAAGCATCATCTGGCTTGATTTCTGTTTTCGCCGCACTGGTTTCAGTCTGCTTGGGATCGCCCGGCTCATTCAAATCCAAAATATCGGCTTGGATGTGATGCAGCAGATTATCGCGAGTGACCTCAACAAAGCCACTATCAATCTCATTACAGGCCATTTCCGAGAGTAGCAGTAAGTTATCGCGCCCCAGTTTTCCCATCGACGCCAGCAAACTGTTCCCTACTTCACCATGCTCGGGCTCATCAAGCCCCAGTGCCAATTGGCTCTCGGCGGGGATGTCTTCAATTCGGCTGATTTTATCCCGCGCTAATGCGGCACGTTTAGCCAGATAGCGCTTGTCGCGAATATCCCCCCAGTAATAACGGCACGGGTTGGTGAACATAAAGTGCACCTCTACGTGCTCACCCAGTGCTTGTAACGCATCCAGATAGCGTGGTGGGAGCGCGGAGATGCCAAACACAAAGACCCGCTCAATATCAGCCAGTCCCGCAGGTTTGTGCTGATGACTGGTTAAGGTATCGAT
The DNA here is from genome assembly GCF_013366455.1 of Salinivibrio sp. EAGSL. Taxonomy (NCBI): domain Bacteria; kingdom Pseudomonadati; phylum Pseudomonadota; class Gammaproteobacteria; order Vibrionales; family Vibrionaceae; genus Salinivibrio; species Salinivibrio sp. EAGSL. Next base: position 75,404 of record NZ_JABWMG010000013.1, read on the forward strand.
AAACTCTTGATACAAATTGGCGCGATGGTAAGGCGATTGGCCCAACGCCAAGGTGTGATCGTATAAGCGGCGCCACAGTTTTTGCTGCCAAGGTTGCACATCGTCAAGCTCTGGCACTGGTTGTTCTTGCTCCCATGCCAGCACCCACTCGGGGCGATAGACCAAATACTGATCGAAAATATCGGCCACTTTTTCGGCCAGCTGATAAGCACGCTGCTGATCCTGGCTATCTTCTAAATACGCGGCTAAATCAGCGAACTCAGGCTCATCCAGACAGCTGGGTAAGATGTCCATCAGCTTCCATGTCATCGCCTCTTTATTGAAATCACTGCGCTCAGGCACACCACCCAACACTCGCACAAATAGCTGCCAGATAAAGGTAGCGGGAAGCGGGAATTCGACATTAGCGACAATCTGCTGCTCGTTAGCGAGTGCCATTTTTAACCACTGCGCCATGCCGGGGCTTTGCACCAGAATAAGTTCTTTTTGAAAAGGGTCAGACAGCGGTCGCTGTTGGATCAGGGAGACCAACAGCGATTTCAACAGATCGAGCTGATTAGAGTGATAAACAGTAAACACAAGGCGCTCACATGGGAAAGATAACTGGCATCGATTGTGGCCGATTGCCGTGATAAGCGCAAACCGCCACCGACACGCTGCGACCTTGCACACGACTTGCTAACTGTGTGATAGCACAGCAAATCGCTGAGCGATTAAACGCGATTATCACCCACACTGAAGGCAATCAGCTGGCTGATATGGTTCAGTGAACGGCCCGACTCTTGCTGCCACTCATTAAATGCCTGTTGCGCGGCTTGCATCGCCCGCTTGGTCTCTCGGCCGCTATCAACGATTTTAGTCGCGCGCAGATAGTGCTCAATATCGCGGGTGAACAAGAAGGTGTCCTTGCCCATTCGGCGCAAGGTATAAGCACCCGTATTACCGCCTAAACGCTTACCGTGCTTTTTTAAATACTGCCATAAACCAACAATATCTTCGCTGGGCCAATCGGCGACAAACTGGCTAAAACTGCCGTGCGATTGCTGCACGCGGTGGATCATTTCCGCGTTGTGTGGAATGGTCATCACCTTGGTAAGGTGACGAATAATCGCTGGGTTGGTGGCTTTTTCTTCCCACATTTCCGGCGGCATCAGCAGCATTTTCTCAATATCAAAGCCCCAGAACACCTCTTCAAATCCGGGCCATTTTTTACGCACTACCTGCCAACTAATGCCCGACTGAAAAACCTTCTGGCTAAACGCTGCTAACCAGCGATCATCCGGTATTTCACACAGCGCCTGATGTTCAAGCGGTGCCACCAGCATGCGTTCTAATTCTCGTTGACCACCTTTGCGATCGGCGGCACGTTGATAAATGGTGCTAAATTTTTCTCTCATGTCACAATCACGGCAGGGTCGGTAGACAATGGCCCTTATCCTACTGTATAAAAAGACAGTAAATCAACGAAGAGAGGGTAATTATGGCCGTTATCGTCAAGTACGTGGTCGAACGCGAGGGAGAAGAAAAGATGACATTTACCTCCAAAGCCGAAGCCGATGCCTACGATAAAATGTTGGATATGGCAGATGCGATGTTCGACTTGATTGGAGAAAGCGAACTAGTAGACGACGAAGAAAAGCGTGAAGCCTTGTCGCTATACCTTGCTCAACACAAAGACTCGGTCCTCGAGGCGCTGGGCGCCAAACGTAAAGCCGTCAAGAAAAAACCGGCGAAAGCGAGTGACAGTAAAACGGATGAAAGTAGCGACGACAGCAAAGACGCTGACGCTGCCTAGTACTCCCATTGCTGATCCTGTTGGCATCCGCGAAAGAGCAAGCCCACTTGGCTTGCTTTTTTTATACGCTGAACCTGTATTTCACTCGCAAGGTATCACCCACGCTATGCATCAACACGAATCAGTGCCCCGACCTGTGTGGGATTTTACCTTGGTGTTCAGTTGAGTACTTCCAACCGCTGGCGGTTGTCTTTAAGATGAAGCGTTCGATGTTTTAAGCCCAAATATCTATAAGGAGATCTCCCCCAATGGCAAGCTTTGCTCTGGCACTCGGTACCGCGACCCAAAACCAGGACGGAAAAATCATTGAAGCCTTTTTCCCGGCTCCGCTTCTTAACCCGAGCGATGATCTTGTCCGCGCATTAAGCGCGCTGACAGATTACGACGCGGGTAATCAGGTAGTAGCGATTGCACCAGAAACCTGTAGTGCTATCAGTGAAGCCTTCGCGGCGGCTGGCGCTCAAGAGGCCGCTCATTTCGCCAACATGGCACAACAAACTACCCAACCGCTGGTGCTGGTGATCCTCGAAAATGACAGCAAGCCTGCATCGGTTGCAGAAGGCTTTTTGAAGCTTCAACTGATCTCACACCGCTTAGTGAAACCACACGGTGTGGTACTTGACGGACTCTTTGGTCTGCTACACAACATTGCTTGGACCAACCAAGGCCCGATTGACTTGCCTGAGCTATCTGAGCGCCAAATGGAAGCACGTCTGAAAGGCGAAACGCTGACCGTTGAGTGCGTGGATAAATTCCCGAAAATGACCGATTACGTGGTACCTGCCGGTGTGCGTATTGCCGATACCGCCCGCGTTCGCTTGGGCGCCCATGTCGGTGAAGGCACCACAGTGATGCACGAAGGCTTTATCAACTTTAATGCGGGCACCGAAGGCAAAAGCATGATTGAAGGCCGCATCTCTGCGGGTGTAATGGTCGGTCAAGGAAGTGATATTGGTGGTGGCGCGTCGATTATGGGTACCCTCAGTGGCGGCGGCCAGATTGTCGTATCGATTGGCGAGAATTCACTATTAGGTGCCAACGCGGGTCTTGGTTTCCCATTGGGCGATCGTTGCACCATCGAGTCAGGCCTGTATGTCACCGCGGGCACTAAGGTAACCATGCTAGATGCTGATGGAAAAGCAGTAGAAAGTATCAAAGCGCGTGATTTGGCGGGCAAAGCGGATCTACTGTTCCGCCGTAACTCAAAAACAGGAGCGGTTGAGTGTCTGACCAACAAAAGTGCGGTCGAGCTCAACCACGAGCTACACGCCAATAACTAATTAAGCGCGCTTCTAGCGTTTTTTAAAGGCGGCCATCATGGTCGTCTTTTTTATGCCCAGTTTGCTTGAGCCACTCTCGTTTCACCGAAGTGCACCAAAAAGCACAAGCTGATTTGTGGCACATTTTTAACCACAGGGAAAAATAGGAAAAGACACAGGCGCGACGCGGCCCTGACTGGCGGGTAAATCAGCATTCGTGACCTCTCCCAAGGTAGCATTTTTGTCTTTAAGTTCAAGGGATTTCATGCTTAACAAATGTCAGGATCCGTGAAGGCTCACAGTTCAACTTTTCGTTTTTTCTCCCCCCTTTAAACATGAGCCAAGTCACGTTATCAATAGCGTAAAGCGGTAATCTAAAGATGAACCTAATACAGGGGAACAAAGAGGAACGAGTATGAGAGTGGAAATTGCAGGCAAAAACATCGAAATCACTCCCGCCATCCGTGAGCGCATCGAAAGCCGCTTTGATAAGTTGGCCAAGTGGCAGGTGGCACTCATCAATCCTCACGCTGTGATCAGTAAAGAGCCAAACCACCAGTTTAAAGTCGAAGCCAAAGCTGGGTTGCCGGGCTCAACGCTGGTTGCCTCAGCAGAAAGCGATGACATGTACAAAGCAATTAATGATGTGGGCCAAAAGCTCGAGAAGCAACTGAATAAGGTCCAACACAAAGGCGAAGCACGTCGCAATGATAAATCTGCTGCGACGGTTGCGATGGAAGAAAATCCAACCGATGAGGAAATCTAACCCTCAGCGCAACACCTAAATCGCTAAACATGTTAGCCCCGTCTTCGCGGGGCTTTTTGATCCTTGACACGCCAGCCTGCGCCCCATATGGTTAATCCATACGCAAACATAACAACACAACGCCCAATGCTGATTGACGCTCGTTTTTTTCGCTTCTTTTTTATCTCGCCAACGCGGGAGGAAGCGTGCTAAGCCCAATCAGCCTGGCGCACTAACCTCCCAACCGGGAGGTTTTTTTGTATTAGAACAAGGATAATTTATGTCAGACACACCACGCCCACTGGATGAGATACGCACGCGAATAAGCCAGCTTGATCAAGAGCTGCTGACACTATTGGCCGAGCGCCGTCGCTTAAGCCTAGACGTCGCCAAAAACAAAGTCGCGGTGCAAAAACCGATTCGCGATCAAGCCCGTGAGCAAGCCTTATTAGAAAAGCTGGTGACCAAAGCGCAAGATCACCAGTTAGATGCTCACTATGTGCTGAGCCTGTTTCACACCATTATCGAAGACTCGGTGCTGATTCAGCAACGCTATTTACAAAACCTCGCTAATCCCGACAATCAGCGTCCGGTGGCACGAGTTTCTTTCCTGGGCAACCAAGGCTCATACTCCTACCTCGCCGCGCGCCAGTATTTTAGCCGCAAGCAAACCGAACTGGTGGAGATGGCCTGTGACAGCTTTAAACAAGTAGTCGAAACGGTAGAAACCGGCCATGCCGACTATGGTATCTTACCCGTAGAAAACACCAGCTCTGGCTCAATCAACGAAGTGTACGATCAGCTGCAGCACACACGTTTATCGATTGTCGGTGAGCTTACGCTGCCTATCGACCACTGCCTGCTGACTGTCGGCGACCAAGACCCAAGCCAAATTGATACCTTGTATGCCCACCCGCAACCGCACCAGCAATGCAGCGAATACATTGATACTTTGGGTAAAGTGAAGAAGATTTATTGCTCCAGCACCGCTGAAGCCATGCAACAAGTAGCGGATTTAAACCAGCCTAATGTGGCCGCGATTGGCCATGCTGCCAGTGGTGAGTTTTACGGTTTAACCGCGATTAAGAGCGAGATTGCCAACCAACAGCAAAATCACACTCGCTTTATTGTCGTGGCTCGTAAGCCGGTTAAAGTATCATCACTGACCCCTGCCAAGACCACCTTTATTATGTCGACGTCACAACAAGCGGGTTCCTTGGTGGAGTGTTTAATGGTATTGCGCGAGCGTGGCATCAATATGACCAAGCTTGAATCTCGGCCCGTGCTCGGTAACCCGTGGGAAGAGATGTTTTACGTCGATGTTGAGGCCAATATGGCTAGCAACCTGATGCAAAGTGCGCTGGACGAACTCACTACTCTTACCCGTTATCTAAAGGTGCTCGGCTGCTACCCGTCAGAGACCATTTCTCCCACCGAGGTATCGCTGCCGGACAGCAACGAATAATCATAAGTTACCGATAAAAAAAGCCTACGATGTGGGCTTTAATTATTAATACCAATGTCCATATGGAATATCTCTGGCGTCCTTAGGCAGTTTTCTTAACGTGTACTCATCCTTCAAGTATAATTTTTCAAAATTATTTCTTCTAGCTCCAGCAGGAGGCATATCTCTAAGTATTTTAACAATTGATTGTATTTCCTTAGACTCAAATCGACACCCGCGCGATAAAGCATCATGTAGTATAGGAATTAAAGCATTATATTTTTCATTTGCATCTTTTTTGTCTTCTAGTAGTCCATACATCATTTCCAAAGGTGTAGCCAAAGGAGATGCTTTAGATATAGAGCCTAAAAGTGACTTAGAATTCATACTCATTTTATAATGACCTTTGCTATCGCAGCATTAATGCCAACCTCGATTAAAAAAAGAGAATAATGACTAGAACTAAAGCTCTGATCCCAATATCTTAAAATGGGGTATAAATAGTCAGCAATAGTTATTGCAACATATGATAAAGCGATAATTCTACACTCTAAATCGCTAAAAATGACTATATTTCGATACTTTGAATATAATGCGATAATGACAAAAAACATCACAACAGGTGATATGAAATTAATAGCGTGCTCAACATAGTCTCCAACTGTAGACATTGAAAATAACAAAGAAGAGCTGAACACTATATAGATGAAACCCACTAACGGAAAATATCTATTCTGCATAAAAGTCTTATTTAAATTAGTATTTAGGTAAAGGAACAATAAAAAAACCGAAAAACACTACCAATATATAAATACAAAATCGATTGAAAAATCACTCCTCACTGAAGATATGATGTTTTTTAGGATCAAGATCTCACTCTAGTGACCTCATTATTTTTATTCCATTGCTATCTATGACAGATAAGGTATTTCTACGCTATCAAAAAACCAGCCAAGCGGCTGGTTTCGGTATAGATTTATCATCGATTGTCGGAGCGGTTTATATAAGCCTAGGTCGCGGTGCGGTGAGTCGCATCGTTGGCTTGTCGCAACAGGCCTTGGCTTTCTTGTAAAAAACGTGGGGCATAGTCGCCAAACCAGTTTTCCACTTGCGCAAACGCATCGACAAAAGTGGCTTTGTCGTGTTGTTCAAGCAAATCAATCGCTTCGCCAAAACGCTGGTAAAAACGCTTGATCATCGCCAAGTTTTGCGGTGAGGACATAATAATATCCGCATACAAGCTTGCATCTTGGGCAAACAGACGCCCCACCATGGCAAGCTCTAAGCGATAAATCGGTGAGCTTAGCGCAGTAAGCTGATCGAGATTGGGGTTTTCTTCTGCCAGATGGACCCCGTAAACAAACGACGTAAAGTGACGTAGCGCTTGGATCAGCGTCATGCCTTCATCATGCTCAATGGCACTGATCCGGTTTAACCCTGCGCCCCAAATACGAAATTGCTCGAGCAGCCATTGGTATGCCTCAGGCTGTCGGCCATCGCAATACACCATTACCTGTTTAGCAAGGCTGGCCACATCTGGGCCAAACATGGGGTGCAGGCCAACCACTGGGCCGGAGTGCACGGATAACATCGCTTGTAGCGGACCGGATTTCACCGAAGTGAGATCCACCAATAAGCAATCGTCTGGCAGCTGGGTCAGTTTACTAATGACCGTTTCCGTGACGTCAATCGGCACCGAGACCACCACCATCCCCGCATCGGCCAGCAGGGCATCGGCATCCTCCCAATCCTCTTTATCCAGCACCGCAACCTGATAACCCGACAAACGGAACAAGCGAGCAAATAAGCCACCCAGCTGGCCTTTACCCCCAATCACCACCACCTGACGTAAATCTGGGTTTAGACACTTAAAGCCAGAGTCATTTTCACTGCTGTAAGACTCACGCATGGTGCGACGCAGCACATCTTCAATTAAATCCGGTGGCACCCCTTGCGACTGTGCTTCTTGACGACGCGAAGCGAGCATCGCCGCCTCACGGTCCGGTGCATAAATGGGCAAGCCATGCTGGCTTTTCACCTCCCCCACTTCTGCTACCAGCTCTAAACGGCGCGCGAGCAAGCTCACCATTTGTTTATCGACATCGTCTATTTGATCGCGCAGTCGGCTGAGTTCCGCCACCATGGTTTAGTCCTGTTGAGTACGTTGTTGAAGAGAGGTTGCCAGCTCTTGGTGAGCATGACGTAACAATTGTTCGGTAGACGCCCAATCAATGCAAGCGTCCGTGATCGACACACCGTACTCCATCTCATCTTTAGACAAATCCGCCGATTGGTTACCCGCGTTAAGATGGCTTTCGATCATCAGACCAATGACAGAGCGGTTACCTTGTTTGATTTGATGGATCACATCTTCTGCCACCAATGGCTGGCGGCGGTAATCTTTACGTGAATTCGCGTGGCTACAATCCACCATCAGGGACGGGTTGAGTCCCGCAGCTTCCATTTGCTGCTCACATTCGGCGACGGAGACTGAATCGTAGTTGGTTTGCTTACCACCACGTAAGATCACATGCCCATTAGGGTTACCTTGCGTTGTAAGCAGTGCCACTTGGCCCGCTTGGTTGATCCCCATAAACCGGTGCCCAGACGCGGCGGCTTTCATCGCATTAGTGGCGGTGGCCAGATTGCCATCAGTACCGTTTTTAAAGCCGATTGGCATCGACAAACCACTGGCCATTTCACGGTGGGTTTGTGATTCGGTGGTACGTGCGCCAATCGCCGCCCAGCTAAACAGATCACCAATGTATTGCGGGCTGATTGGGTCCAACGCTTCAGTGGCCAACGGGATCCCCATTTGTGCTAAATCCGTGAGCAGACCACGCGCTTGCTTTAAGCCAGATTCCACATCAAAGCTGCCATCCAGATGCGGATCGTTGATTAACCCTTTCCAGCCAGTAGTGGTCCGCGGTTTTTCAAAGTACACCCGCATGACAATAAACAGGTGATCGCTGAGTTCATCCGACAAGGCTTTCAGACGACGCGCGTAGTCTTTCGCCGCTTCAACATCATGAATAGAGCAAGGACCACACACCACCAACAAGCGATGATCGCGTTTATGAATAATATCCGCCACTGTCTCGCGTGCCTCACTGATAGCAGCCCGGGTACTTTTTTCAATAGGGAACTGCGCGCGAAGCTGCTCTGGCGTCAAGAGCACCTGCTCATCACGGATATGAATATTGGTCACCGAATCTTGCTGCATAGCCTTGCCTTTAATGTTCATCATGTTTTACACAAACAATACCAGCCTATATTTTAAAAGCAATACAAACTGTACTTATTTATTTACTCTGTAATTAATAATTTACACTAGAGATTACAATAGAGTCTTACAACGGCAACCGTTACTATAGCGCATTGGTTTTTTTGTGTGGGTCGTTATGGCACTGATTCTCTCACTTCTTCAGCAAATGAGCGTCTATCTGGTTATCGCCTATTTGCTCAGTAAAACACCGGCATTTATGCCACTGCTGAGTATTTCGGGGCGACTGTCGCATAAAGTTGTTTGTTATTTTCTTTTCTCTGGCTTTTGCATTCTCGGTACCTATTTTGGCTTGGGGATTCAAGATGCAATTGCCAACACCCGTGCGATCGGCGCGGTCATGGGCGGATTACTAGGCGGCCCATTTGTGGGCTTTTTGGTCGGGCTAACCGGCGGTTTACATCGCTACAGTTTAGGCGGCTTTACTGACTTGGCTTGCGCCATTTCGACCACGGCAGAGGGCTTGATTGGTGGCGTAATGCATCGCTATTTGGTGTCGCGCAATCAAACCAGCCGTTTATTCTCTCCCACAGTCGTGTTAGGGGTAACCTTCGTTGCCGAGTTAGTGCAGATGGCGATTATCCTCGCGGTCGCTGAACCCTTTAGCCGCGCGTATGAACTGGTTAGCGCGATTGCCGCCCCCATGGTGATTGCTAACTCTATTGGCGCGGCGATGTTTATGAGCATAATTGTCGACCGGAAAACCCTGTTCGAGCGCTATTCAGCGGCATTTTCCAGCAAAGCACTCAAAATTGCTGAACGATCGGTCGGCCTTTTAAGCAGCGGGTTTAATCAACAAAGCAGTGAACAAGTCGCTGCCATTATTCAGCAAGAAACCGGCGTTGGGGCGGTGGCGATTACCGATAGAGAAAAGATCCTTGCGTTTACCGGTATTGGCGATGACCACCATCTCCCCGGTACGCCAATTGCCTCTGATTACACCCGTCGCGCGATTGCCGATGATCAGCTGATCTATATTGATGGTGCGGATATCCCCTATTGCTGTTCACTTTCTCCTTATTGCAAGTTGGGATCGGTACTGGTGATCCCGCTACGCGGAGGCGATGGCTATGTACTGGGGACGGTGAAGCTTTATGAGCCAAAACGTAAGCTCTTTTCGGCCATTAATGTCACCATGGGCGAAGGGATCGCCCGATTGCTCTCGAACCAGATTTTAACCGGCCGTTATCAGCGTCAACAAAGTTTGCTCACCCAGGCCGAATTAAACCTATTACGCGCCCAAGTCAATCCGCACTTCTTGTTCAATGCCTTAAATACGATTAGTGCGGTGGTCAAACGCGAGCCAGAGCGGGCACGCCAATTGATCCAACATCTATCGACTTTCTTTCGCAGTAACCTTAAGCAAAACCGCGAGACCGTCTCGCTTGAGCAAGAGCTGAATCACCTTGATGCCTATTTAGAGCTCGAACATGCCCGTTTTGCCGATCGCATGAGTGTGGAGAAGCAGATTGATCCCGCTATCTTACACGCGGTGATCCCAAGTTTTACCTTACAGCCTTTGGTCGAGAATGCGGTGAAACATGGGATCAGCCAATTGATGGCAGACGGCAAAATTATTATTCGTGGCTGGCAAGAAGGCGAATGCCTGTATTTACAAGTGGAAGACAATGCCGGGCTTTACCAACCCGCAGCACAACACTCAGGACTCGGCATGCGTATTGTTGATAAGCGTGTACGAGGGTTGTTTGGCGGCCAATATGCGCTAAAAATGACCTGTCAGCCTGATATATGGACACGGGCAACCGTCACTTTGCCCTTCACGTATCAAACGCCCAATAAGGAGAGAGAGGCATGATTAAGGCATTGATTGTTGATGATGAGCTGCACGCCCGCGAGGCGTTGGAAGACGAGTTGCTAGCGGTAGGCGGTGTTGACATCATAGGGCAATGCAACAATGCCATTGACGCACTGAAAGCCATCAATCAAACCCGTCCAGACGTGGTGTTTTTAGATATTCAAATGCCGCGAGTGACGGGATTAGAGCTGTTAGCCATGCTCGATCCCGATACCATGCCCAAGGTGGTATTTGTCACCGCCTATGATGAATATGCGGTACAAGCATTTGAAGAAAATGCGTTCGACTACCTGTTAAAGCCCGTTGAAACCGTGCGATTAAAAAAATCCTTGGAAAAACTCACTCGTGAGCTACGCCAGAAAAACGACTACCGAGCAATGACACCAACGTTGGATTTGCTTCCCTGTGCGGGACACAGTCGGATTACATTGATCCCACATCAAGAGGTCGAAGTTGCGCGGACCGCCTTAAGTGGCGTCGCACTGCTCACCGCAAAAGGCGAGTCTACCACGCACCTATCACTCAAGGTCTTGGAGGACAAAACCCCCTTAATACGCTGTCATCGCCAATACTTGATTCACCCCGCCGCTATCCGCGAAATCCGCTTACTCGACAATGGCCTTGCCGAGGTGATTACCTCCTCGGCGCATGTTGTGCCGGTGAGCCGACGTTACCTAAAAGCGTTAAAAAATCAATTGGGGCTTAACTAACCCAGACTTATACGCCAGTGCTCAATAAAATAGGCTATTAGATTGGCTTTGAGAATCGTGATGACCACGCTGCCATTCCATTCTAAAACGCTGAGATCCTGGCCGACTTTCACATACGCCCATATACGGATTTCCGTCTAGCCCAAGCTGATAGGCATGAGCAGGATCGCAGTAATCATCAATACCATGGATGTAGCCTTGCTCGTAGTCGAGATAATTTGCATTCATCGGCCCAGTCGCTTTACTTGCCAGGGTTTGTAAATCTTTCACGGATCGCTGTGGCAAACCACGCTGACCATCTTGCTCCCCCAAGCCATACCAATTTTGATCGTCAACCAAGCCTTGGGTGGTAGAAGCAGCGCACCCGGCCAAAAGTAAAACGGCGAATAATAAAAAAAACGTCTGTTTCATGCCCTGTCCTACCCTCATAAAAAAGCCTCAGTAAATACTGAGGCTTAGATCTTAGCGTATTTGACTGAATATTGCTTGAAGACCAGTCATATAGCTGAGCGCAGACCCATCAGCTATAACGCCTTACCTATAACTGCTTTTCATTGGCGATTAACTGCGAATTGGGTTTATAACCGATAAAGAACCCAATTGTGGCGACAACGGTTGCCCCGACACCAATCATGGTAGCGATATTCATCGGTAAGCTAAAACCGATTTCAGCATTGGCCAAATAAGTGACAGTTACCGCGGTCATAAACATCGCAGGAATGGTGCATACCCAGTGCAGCTTATCACGCTTAATAAGATAGGCTGCCGCGGCCCACAACATGATCATCGCGGTAGTTTGGTTAGCCCAGCCGAAGTAACGCCAAATCACGCCAAACTCCGCTTTGGTGATCAAAAAGCCGACCACAAACATGGGGATCGCAATCATCAGGCGCTTCACCATCGGTTTTTGCTGAATATTCAGAAAGTCGGCGATAATCAGACGCGCAGAACGGAAAGCAGTGTCGCCAGAAGTGATCGGCAACACAATCACCCCTAATACCGCCATAATGCCGCCGACCGTGCCAAGTAGCGAGGTGGAAACCTCATGCACCACCGCTGCCGGGCCACCGTTAGCGAGCGTTTGATTAAGCGCGTCACTCGATTCATAGAAGCTTAAGCCCAGACTACACCAGATAAGCGCAATCACACCTTCACCAATCATGGCGCCATAAAAGATAAACCGGCCTGACTTTTCATTCTGCATACAACGCGCCATTAATGGCGATTGGGTGGCGTGGAAGCCTGATACCGCACCACAAGCGATGGTGATAAACAGTAATGGCCATAGTGGCAGATCGGTCGGATGGAAGTTGGTGGCAAAATCGAGCCCTTGGCTGTAGAAGCTGTGATCGCTCACGGCCAAGCCGATAATCAAGCCCACCGACATAAAGACAAGCAAAGCGCCAAATATAGGATAAAAACGGCCAATAATTTTGTCTATCGGCACCACGGTGGCCAATACATAGTAGGCAAAGATAATGCCCACCCACAGCGCCACGCTCATTTCTGACAGACTACCTAACAACTTGGCTGGACCGAGCACAAACACCACGCCCACCAGCATCAAGAGTAACACCGCAAAGAAGTTCATAAAATGTTTAGCGAAGTTACCGAGATGCTCGCCCACGACAGAAGGGACAGATGCGCCATTGGCACGCACACTGAGCATACCAGAGAAATAATCATGCACGGCGCCGGCAAAAATGCAGCCAAACACAATCCATAGCATGGCAACAGGGCCATATAACGCACCGAGTATTGGGCCAAAAATCGGACCGAGGCCTGCAATATTAAGCAGTTGAATCAGATATACTTTCTTATCTGACAGTGGCACAAAGTCGACACCATCGTTCATGCTCATGGCCGGGGTCGCTTTTTGCGGTTTGGCCCAAAAATTTTGGTAATGAAAGTGCCGTAGGTAAAGTAGCCGACAATCAAGGTCACTACGCAAAGTAAAAACCAGGACATAATTGCTCTCCGTGTCGTTAGCAGCGCTGCTGCCAATCTTTTAGTAGGGGACAGATGCCATTTTGCCGATTGCGTTGTCGAATACACGCGCTTTAACGGCGAGTGGTCGCCGGTGCAGATAAACGGTTGTAAACAGGATTAAGTGGTGAGGGCGGTGAAGGGTGAGGTGTGAATGAGCCGATTGGCCATTAAAAAGCCCGTCCTACAGGACGGGCTTTTGAGCAATAAACGCCATAGGGGCGATTACTTCTTGTTAAGACGCTCTTTGATTCGAGCTGACTTACCAGAACGCTCACGCAGGTAGTACAGTTTGGCACGACGTACTGCACCGCGACGTTTAACAGTAATGCTGTCGATAACTGGCGAATGGGCTTGGAAAGTACGCTCTACACCTTCACCGCTAGACATTTTACGTACGGTAAATGCAGAGTGTAGACCACGATTGCGCTTAGCGATAACCACACCTTCATATGGCTGCAGACGCTCACGGTTACCTTCTTTTACTTTAAGCTGTACCAGGACAGTGTCACCTGCTTGAAACTCAGGCAGGTCTTTTTTCATTTGCTCGTCTTCGAGCTGCTTGATGATGTTACTCATTATTTATAACCCTAGAATAAACTGAAACTCAATTTGATTCGGCACTTGCACGATGTTCTTTGATGAACTCGGCAAGTAGTGATTCCTGTTCGTCAGTCAGAGCTAGGTTTTCCAGGAGCTCTGGTCGTCGTAACCAAGTGCGACCTAGCGATTGTTTTAATCGCCAGCGACGAATGTCCTTATGATTACCGGATTTTAGCACCTCTGGTACCACCAACCCATCTAACACTTCAGGACGCGTGTAGTGTGGACAGTCTAACAACCCATTGGCAAAGGAATCTTCCTCTGCTGACGCCATATCGCCTAGCACACCCGGTACAAACCGAGCAACAGCATCGACTAACGTCATCGCGGGCAGCTCGCCCCCACTAAGCACAAAATCTCCCACTGACCATTCTTCGTCAACGTGAGTTTGAATAATGCGCTCGTCTACCCCTTCATACCGGCCACAAATCAAAATAAGTTTATCATTGCTCGCCAGCGACTCGACCCCCGCTTGATCGAGCTTGCGCCCTTGCGGAGAGAGGTAAACCACTTTCGCTTTATCGCCTGCGGCTTGTTTAGCGGCATGAATCGCATCGCGCAAAGGCTCTACCATCATTAACATGCCCGGGCCACCGCCGTAAGGTCGGTCATCGACCGTACGGTGTTTGTCGTGGGTGAAATCACGCGGATTCCACGTTTCGACGTTTAACAGCCCTTTTTTTACCGCTTGGCCCGTGACTCCAAAATCAGTGACCGCTCGGAACATTTCTGGAAACAGGCTGATAATGCCAACCCACATATTTCCGCTCGCTTACTGTTGGAGTTTAAAAACCAGGATCCCAGTCAACTTCGATCCGTTGAGCAGTGCGATCAATCGACTTGATGACCTGCTCTTCAAGGAACGGAATTAAGCGTTCCTTTTTACCAAAAGCATCTTTCAGGTTGGCTTTAACGACAAGCACGTCGTTCGAGCCTGTTTCAAGCATGTCAGTCACAGTGCCGAGGTGATAGCCTTTTGCATTCACCACGTCCATACCAAACAGCTCACGCCAATAAAACTCTTGATCTGATAAAGCAGGAAGCGCTTGTGCACTGACTGCAATCTCAGCGTTGGTCAGCATCTGCGCGTCTTCGCGCTGATCCAGCCCCGTAAGTTTGGCGACATACCCTTTATTGTGGCGTTTCCAGTCTTCGACCTCGAAACGTTGCCACTGCCCGCGCACCTGGATAAACCAGGGTGAGTAGGCAAAAATGCTTTCAGCATCTTCAGTGTAAGAAAAAATCTTGAGCCAGCCTCGTATGCCGTACGACGAGCCTAGCTTGCCAACGACAATCGTCTCTTGCTCACTCATTTCTTCTTTTAACCCTGACACTGATCAATTACGCCGCTTGCGCTGCGTCTTTGACTAGCTTAGCAACACGGTCAGAAACCGTTGCGCCTTCGCTAACCCAGTGGTTTACGCGATCCAGGTCAAGGCGTAGTTTCTCTTCCTGGCCTTGAGCAACAGGGTTGAAGAAACCAATTTTTTCGATGAAGCGACCGTCGCGCGCCTGGCGGCTGTCAGCTACAACGATTTGATAAAATGGGCGTTTTTTCGCGCCATGACGTGCCAAACGAATGGTTACCATATCGTCCTCATTTGCATTACTTAATAAAATTGGCCCCGTTTCGCGTAAGCAATGCGGGGCCTCGTGCCAAAATAAAGCTCGGGAATTTTACTCTTTATTGCTGTGAATGCAACTGGTTTAGTCAAATTTCCACCAGCTGTCCCCAGCCTCACAGCGAGTTATCAAGCCTGCTAGCACTGGGCTAACAAGCAAAATATCGAATCGGATTAACCCATGAATCCGCCAGGGCCGCCGGGACCACCACCGGGTGGCATCATGCCCTTCATTTGGCGCATCATATTGCGCATGCCACCTTTTTGCATTTTCTTCATCATCTTCTGCATTTGGGTGAACTGCTTAAGCAAGCGGTTGACGTCTTGCACCTGGGTGCCTGAACCGGCGGCAATCCGCTTTTTGCGTGACCCTTTGATGATTTCTGGACGCTGGCGCTCACGCGGTGTCATCGAGTTAATGATCGCTTCCATCTGCAAGAACATTTTATCATCAACGTTATCTTTCACGTTATCAGGCACATTGGACATGCCAGGCAGCTTATCCATCATGCCCATCATGCCACCCATGCCCTTCATCTGCTCAAGCTGATCACGAAAATCGGCCAAGTCGAAGCCTTTCTTCTGCTTGAACTTCTTGGCCATTTTCTCGGCTTTGTCTTGATCGACATTACGCTCGAGATCTTCGATAAGCGACAGCATGTCGCCCATCCCCAATATACGGGATGCCACCCGGTCAGGATGGAAAGGCTCAAGTGCGTCTGTTTTTTCACCCACACCCAAGAACTTAATCGGTTTACCGGTGATATGACGCACCGACAGTGCGGCACCACCACGGGCGTCACCATCAACCTTGGTCAGAACCACACCCGTCAATGCCAATGCATCGTTAAAGGCTTTGGCGGTGTTCGCCGCATCTTGGCCTGTCATGGCGTCTACCACGAACAGGGTTTCAACAGGGTTGATCGCGCGGTGAACGTCTTTGATTTCGCCCATCATGGCGTCATCGACATGCAAACGACCCGCCGTATCGACAATCACTACGTCATAAAATTTTAGCTTGCCGTGCTCAACCGCGGATTGAGCAATATCGACTGGATTTTGGTCAGTGCTGGACGGGAAAAAATCAACCCCCACTTCGCTAGCCAAGGTCTCCAACTGTTTGATCGCCGCCGGGCGATACACATCGGCAGACACCACTAACACTTTTTTCTTTTCTTGCTCGGTAAGCATCTTACCCAGCTTACCCACACTGGTGGTTTTACCCGCCCCTTGCAAGCCCGCCATCAAAATCACTGCGGGCGGCTGCGCCGCAAGATCCAATTTTTCATTGGCGTCGCCCATCACCGCTTCAAGCTCAGCTTGAACAATCTTGATAAACTCTTGCCCTGGGGTCAGGCTTTTAGAGACTTCAATGCCAACGGCGCGTTCTTTGACGCGTTTAACAAAATCACGAACCACAGGGAGCGCGACATCGGCTTCCAGTAGCGCCATACGCACTTCGCGCAGGGTTTCTTTGATATTGTCTTCCGTTAATCGCCCACGGCCGCTCACATTTTTGAGCGTCCGGGATAAACGTTCTGATAAGTTTTCAAACATGCGTTACTCGCCCACTCGTCCTATTGGCCCATGATTTTTCATCTGGGTGCAATCGCTGTCGCGAAATTACTGAGATTATACCGCAATCCCCCCATCACTTGCATGTATCGATAGCGACAGAGATTGAGGCAAGGTATACTCACACCTTCATTCTTATTGATTAACTGACTGATCGGTGACGATGGAAATTCTGACAGCCTTGTTGGCATCACTGCTTTATCTGGCCGCCATTTTGCAGATCATCCCCGGCTTGTCCAGCAACAATCAAATTAGTGCGAAGCCGGTCTTTTTCACCGCACTGGCTGCGCTGGCGTTACATGCTTATCTGCTCAAAGATCTGATTTTATCAGGAAGTGGGCAGAATCTTAGCATGCTCAACGTCGCCTCCTTGGTGAGTTTTATCATTGCGATGATGACGACCGGGCTAATTTTCCGATTGCGGCTATGGTTCTTGCTGCCGGTGGTTTATGCCTTTGCAGGACTAAACCTTGCGAGCGCGACCCTGCTGCCCGGTGCCTTTATTACGCATCTTGAATCACATCCAGAGGTGCTATTACACATTTCTCTGGCTCTGTTTTCATACTCAACATTGATGATTGCTACCCTGTACGCATTGCAATTGGCTTGGCTGGATTATCAGCTCAAACACAAAAAGCGCCAGGTGATTAATCATAATGTTCCTCCTTTAATGATGGTGGAGCGTCAGCTTTTCAACATCATTTTAGTCGGACAAGTATTATTAACACTCACTCTAATCTCTGGTTTTGTCTTTGTCGATGACATGTTCGCGCAAGGAAAAGCGCACAAAGCCTTCCTCTCGATGGCCGCTTGGGGAGTCTATGGTGTACTCCTTTGGGGGCATTATCAGTCCGGCTGGCGTGGACGTCGGGTGGTCTGGTTTAGTATCGTG
Source organism: Salinivibrio sp. EAGSL (assembly GCF_013366455.1). Lineage (NCBI taxonomy): Bacteria > Pseudomonadati > Pseudomonadota > Gammaproteobacteria > Vibrionales > Vibrionaceae > Salinivibrio > Salinivibrio sp. EAGSL. The sequence continues at coordinate 93,134 of NZ_JABWMG010000013.1, forward strand.
GGCGCGTTTCTCCTTACTCTGGCCTACTTTGGTAGCCGGTTTGTTCGTGAGATATTGATTGCAGGCTATTGATTACGCGCATTTAGCGTAAACCCTCGAGCACACGCTCTGATTTTAAAACAAACGTAAGGAACAGTTCGTTGGACGACATATCGACGGGAATATTAATTTCCCTTTTGGTATTGCTTATCGTCATTTCCGGTTATTTTTCCGGGTCTGAGACAGGCATGATGGCACTTAATCGGTACCGGTTGCGCCACCTCTCTAAATCAGGCCACAGTGGCGCTAAGCGGGTCGAAAAACTGCTTGCTCGGCCAGACCGATTGATTGGGCTTATTCTGATCGGTAATAACCTGGTAAATATTCTTGCCTCTTCAATCGCGACCGTCCTAGGGTTACGTTTGTATGGCGACGCAGGGATTGCGATCGCAACCGGTGTGTTAACGATGGTGATCCTGGTGTTTGCCGAAGTCACGCCCAAAACGCTGGCTGCTCTTTATCCAGAGCGCGTATCGTTTATTAGCAGCCATTTGCTCACCATCCTAATGAAGGTGTTTTATCCGCTTGTTAGCCTGGTGAACTTTATCACCAATGGTTTTTTGCGCTTGTTAGGAATAGGCGCTAAAGCCGACGGCAAAGATAATCTAAGCACCGAAGAGCTGCGGACCATTGTCAACGAAGCCGGTAGCTTGATCCCTCGTCGTCACCAGCATATGTTGCTATCAATCCTAGAGCTTGAGGAGGTGACCGTGGATGACATCATGGTGCCACGCAATGAGATCACTGGGATTAATATCAATGATGACTGGAAGTCCATCATGCGCCAATTCACGCATGCCCCGCATGGAAGAATGGTGTTATACCGCGATACCATCGACGAGGTGGTTGGGATGCTGCGCGTCCGCAAAGCCTATCGCCTGATGGTTGAGAAAAACGAATTTAATAAAGAGACGCTGCTTCGCGCCGCCGATGAAGTCTATTTTATTCCGGAAGGCACGCCACTGAACGTACAAATGCTTAAATTTCAGCGTAATAAGCAACGTATCGGCTTAGTGGTAGACGAATACGGCGACATGATTGGCCTGGTGACGTTAGAAGACATTCTCGAAGAGATCGTGGGTGAGTTTACCACCTCTTTATCACCGAGCTTGGCCGAAGAGATTACGTCATTGACCGATGGTGGCTATTTGATTGAAGGTAGCGCCAATATTCGCGATTTGAATAAGAGTCTTAACTGGACCTTACCCACTGACGGCCCCCGTACCCTCAATGGTTTAATTCTCGAGCACTTGGAGGATATCCCTAAAAGCCGCTTGAGCATTGAAATTGATGGTCACCATATTGAAATTGTCGATGTTGCCGACAATATGATCAAGCAAGTCAAAGTCCTCCCTACAGACCAACCCGACGCCAATATTAGTGTTTAGACCATGCAGCGCACAACGTTAACTCTCACACTCATGAGTCAGCGTGTGCGCCATGTTTTAAGTGGCGGAGTTTTAAGTGGCGGAGCGCCTCGATAAAGCTGGCTTCTTTAATCGGTTTGACGATGATGTAATCCGCGCCTGCTTGGTAAAAAGCGTCATGCACGCTGCCATACGCATCGGCCGTGCAAGCGTAGATGGGGACACTTAACCCGAGCGTTTGCCGTATGGCCTGCGTTGCTTCCACACCACCAAGATTGGGCATATGGTTATCCATCAACACCAAGTCATACTGCACTTGCTGAAGGCGCGCTAATGCTTGTTCTCCATCTTTCACCCACTCCACCTCAATATGATATTTATGGCAAAATGCTTGGGCGACCATAGCATTAATCTTATTATCCTCAACCAATAAGACGCGCTTGATGCCGAGCGACACAGGATCGAAAGGCACGTTTTCTGGCGCCTTGGCCGGTTTATTGTCCACCAAGGTGAGCGGCACCTCGACCACAAAGCGGCTGCCTTTATCTGGCTCACTGGTCACATCAATGTCACCTTCCAGTAAGTCTAATAGACTTTTAACAATCGACAGGCCCAGGCCGCTACCACCGTAAGTCCGCGTCACACTGGAATCCGCTTGTACAAAGGGATCGAACAAAGACTCAAGCGCCTGCTGGTTCATTCCTATCCCGGTATCACTCACTACGAGACGCAATGTATATTGACGCAATGGAGATTGATCTGACGAATTTTCCTTCCCGTCTGTTTTTTCTACTTCACGTTGCGCTAGGGTGACCGTCAGCCCAACCTGCCCTGCATGAGTAAATTTTATCGCATTACTCATTAGGTTGAATAAGATTTGTGTGAGGCGGGACTGATCCGAGCGCACCATGGTATCAGCCGCAATCGGTGCATCGATATTCAATAAGATAGACTTGCTTTCACAAAGCGGTGTGTAAATGTTCTCCACCGTGCGAATGATATCTTGGAGATAAAACTCCCCATACTCGATGGTCATTTTACCTTGTTCGATCTTAGACAAATCGAGGATATCATTGAGCACTGTGAGTAAGTGCTCACCACTTTGGTATAAACTACCAAGTAGGTCTTTTTGTGCCTTATCCTCGGCTCTATCATTTAATATTTGCGTGATCCCCAAAATGCCGTTAAGCGGCGTGCGTATTTCATGGCTCATCTTGGCTAAGAACTCTGATTTAGCGCGCGCGGAGGCTTCCGCTGCTTCTTTGGCTCGCTGGCTTTGTTGCTCGGCTTCGATAAGAGATGTAATTTCTTGACCTTGGCCGATCACCGCTTTGACTTGGTTATCAACCATTAAAGGTGCAAGATTCCATCGGTAAACGCGACGGTCAATCTCAATATTGACCCCTTTGAGGATGGTCCCATTAACCGCGCGCTTTAGATGAGGAGAGATGGCATACATAAACTGATCATACAACCAGCTTGATGCATGGATTTGTTCGTCATAGTTCAGCTTTAACTTGGCTGCTGGATTGATACGGGTGATAGCAAAGTCCGTGTCCCAAACAATAATCGGTGATAGCGCGTAATCAAATAAATCTTGTAGGGAGCGCTCTTTTTCGTGCAGCGCATGAAAAGTCGACTCTAGAGTTTTGCCGATGTGATTAAACTCTTCAATATCGGATCCGGCAAACGGCAAGGTACGTTGACGTGATCGCGCCCCTTGGCTATATCGCATTAGCCTATCGAGCGAATCCGCAACCCGGGTTTTCACAAAACGATTGACCCAAAAAGCAGCGATAATAATAATTAGGGTAGTGAGCAATAAGTTGATGCCCATTTGCCGCTGTAATGTGACAACATTGTCATTACGTTGCGCCGATAACAATGAAATTTTGGTCGACTCACCGCCGATGCGAAGCTTGGATTGGCTCACTAAATAGTGCCGAAACGCTTGACTGCTCTCCTCGCTCGGCAACGTTAACGCCTTGCCTATGTCATCGTTACCACTAAGAGTAGATGCTAAGGTTGCATTGTCTGCCGATAGCCATACCGCCTGAGTGTCACTGGCACGCTGCAAACTTTTCACAAACGAAAAGTTGCCATTCAGCATCACGACCACATACAAATATCCGCCGAGTTTACCGTTTGATTGAAAAACGATCGGCGTTTTCCGCATCAGTAAATAACCTTGCTCTGTATCCGTGGTGACAGTGGTTAAGGTCCAACGATTAATACTTCGTAATTGCAAACGCAGCTGATCCAACCCCTCATTATCAATACCGTGAAACAAGCTACTACCATCATGCCATAACACACGGTCGTCTTTAGCGATAAAACGAAAGTCAGGGGTATTTGCAACATCTTGTTGCTCTTGTTCGATAAAATAGTCATCAAGTGCGTCACTGTCTTCACTGGCGACCAGTGACTGAAGTGTCATACTTGCAGCATTGGTATTTTGGTGAATTTGCAGTGCCGTTAAGCGACTATCAAAGACGTTTTGCAATAGACGAGAAGTTTGTGCCAAAGTACGGCTAATCTCTTGATTAATCCCCGCTAAGGTCAACTGGTAACTTTGTATGTAAACGCCCGCGGTCACACATAAGAAGAAGACCACAATCAAGCGAGTCAGTAATTGCGAGAGTGATAATTTAGGTGAACCAAAGGTGGGCATGATCTAATCCGAGTATCTAAATGCATGTTGCTTAAGTTTTTCTATTCGATCCGGATCATCATATTGAGTGACGACGTTAAACCGACCTGAGTACACAACGGGCACAGCTTTTTGTTGTAGGTCGCGTTTGATGGCTTCAGCCATCGCCACCCCGGTATCATCGTTCATACGCATCACGGTTGCGTCTAGTTGTCCTGACATGACAGCATCCAATTCAGCGGACCCGCCTCCCCAGCCGTTAACACCAACTTCCTCTCTTCCCAACTCTTCAAGCGCTTTGATTGCCCCAAACGCCACATCTGTCGCGCAAGCATAAATAAAGTCGAGTTGCGGATTATTGTTTAACATCGCTTTGGCTGCCTGATAACCAGAATGTTGGTCACCTTTGGTGTAATAAGCCGAGACCAATTGACTATCACCATGGCGACTCATGGTTTCAATAAAAGTGTCCCCACGTGCATCACTCACATAACCTTGAGAAAAAAACAACACCGAGTAATTCGCCCCTTTCGGATAACGCGTTTGATAATAATCAGCCAGTAGCTGACTGCCGCGCTGATGGTCAAACCCCACGTAGAGAAAAGGCTGATTACCTTGCCACGCTTTTACCGGTGTGGTGATATTTTGCAATATGAGCTTGGTTTTTTTCTGTGATAGCACATGATTAATAAACTTACGGTGACGAACACTGTTTAAGGTAAACACAAGATAGTCGGCACCGTCACGCAGCGCCGCATACAAAGACGCACTTTGTTCTCGTATGTCGTTGTTCGGTCGTGTTGTGACTTCTCTTAACTGATAAGGAATATTAAGCGCTTGTAAGCGACGTTCGAACGCTCGCACATTACGCTGCCAATAATCAGAGATTTGTTGACCCGGCACGACCACTGAAATTTTTATCGGTGCCAGCGCACGTTGCATTGGCGCAGGATCGGCTTGCACTTGTTTATCGAGTGTTGCCGTCAGCGCTTTTTGCTCAGGATACCGTGCAAGAAACTCGTCATATGACCAATAGCCATTTAACGACGCTTGCGCACTCGGCACCGTCGCCAACAACATGATACCTAGCAGGTAATGATACATACTGATGGGCCGAATATGATGTCTTGTGCGTAAACTCACTTTGGGTTTCACAGCCTTTTTTTGATGGTCGATTTCAGTTGTCAGCTTAGCGAAACCCAAGCGAATACGCAGCGACAAAATGCAGAAGCGTGCTTGAACAGGCAAAAAAGCTGCAACAACGCCTACACTTCTCTTGGGTTTATCTAGCTATTGAGACAAAAATAATGAAAAGAACACTCAAATCGGGAGGGGGGGGCGGTAACACAGAAGGCAGTGTTACCGCAGAGGGATGACTGGTCGCGTTTTAATCGACGCGCAACGTTTGCAACATCGATTCGGGCAGCGATAGATCATCATTTTTGTTGACGGTCACACCTGCATCTATGATTGCACGAGCAATATCTTTGGCTTCATTCAACGAATGCATCTCATAAGTACCACATTGATATTCGTTAAGCTCCGGAATTTTATCTTGCGAAGGAACAATAAGGACATCTTCCATCGCAAGCTCCCATGCTTTAGCAACCTCCGACTCTTGGGGCTCGCCAATCAAGCTCATATAAAAACCGGTGCGGCAGCCCATCGGCGAGATATCGATGATCTCCACCTTGTCACTATTCAGATGATTGCGCATAAAGCCAGCGAAAAGGTGCTCCAAGGTATGGATCCCTTTTTCGGTTAAGTGCTGTTCATTGGGACGACAAAAACGCAAATCAAACACAGTGATGGTGTCACCGCTGGGCGTTTGCATGGTTTTTGCGACCCGTACCGCCGGTGCATTCATGCGGGTATGGTCAACCGTGAAGCTATCTAGTAGTGGCATCTTTCCTCCTTCATTCATCACTGCGGCCTTAAAATGGCCACCAGCTCAGATTGTCTTCTAGTCGTTGCCGGCACCCTTTTAGCTGCCAACCGTAGTCCTTTGCTTGTTGTTCGACTTTACGCGCCACCCGTTTGAGCCCAGGTTTTCGCTCAAATGAGCCACGTTGAAATCCGCCTCTTCCTTCATGGTAAGCTAAATATTGCCGGTAAACATCCCATTGCGACACCCCAAGCTGACGATGCGTTTCTGATGTGTACCAGCCTATAAACTGTAACGCATCGGCAAAGTCGGTGCGAGAGCCGCCATTGTCTGTGGCTTTTTGATAGTCTGACCACGCGGGGTCTTGTGCTTGCGCATAACCATATGCGCTGCTCACTCGCCCCCAGGGTAAAATGCCTAATACATAGTCACGTGGAGGCAAAGCATCGTGAACGAACGCGCTTTCTTGCTTCACAAATGCCATCGCGACCTGAATAGGCGTCCCCCAGCTGTCTTCCATCTCGACGGCCGCCTCAAACCAGTCAGGATTTTGCTCAAAAATCGCACAGACATTGCTGGGGTTATCCGGTGGCGGCGTCGCGCACCCGGGTAACAATATCATGGCGGTGATTATTCCTAATCGGTTGAGAATACGCGTCCTGCTCATCGCCATTATTCCAGTTACCAGCTTTCTGCCATCGGCACATCTTTGAAATAAGCGTTTAGAAACTGCTCAAAGCTTTGCGTGTCACTGGCTTCTACCGCTTTTTGACGTGCCATACTGTCTTCGGCTTCTCGGAGAAAGTCGACATCACTGTGAACCTGATACGGCACATCAGCCAATGCCTTCTTGTGCTCACTCGCCAAGCTTAGGCCAACACCACCAATTCCGCCTTGCGCAATCACGTCTGCCAGCACACGCCCTGATAAGGTTAGTTCGGGGTTATCAAAACACGCAATCATTTTGTCGCATACGCGCTCATAGCGGCTATCACCAACGGTCTGGTCCATCACTTTGGCTAATTGTTTCAGCTCTGCCATCACCTGACGTCCCCACTCGGCCTGAGTTAGGGTACCGCCATTGCATCCTGTGGTTAAGGTTAAGCCGGGTTTTCGCCCTTCAAGTACAATTTTATTCCAGTTATCCCGCCAGCAATTCAGTTCCGGATCGGACATGGGGTCGGAGGGCGATAACGCACACCAAGACACAAATAAATCGAGAAAATGCACTTGATCTTCTTCAATGCCAATAGGGCTGTAAGGATTCACATCCAGTGAGCGGACTTCTATGTACTCTACTCCGCCGCGGCTTAGTGCTTCGGTCGGCTTTTCGCCGCTTTCCGCATTACGCTTTGGTCGAATCGGAGCATAAAGCTCATTCTCAATTTGCAGCATATTGGTATTGAGTTGTCGATAGGTTTCACCGTCACGAATCCCCAACTGTGCAAATTGCTGCGAAGGGGTACGAATAGCGCGACGTAATCCTTCTAAATATTGCTCTAATGTATTAAAGCCTATTTTCAAGTCGGCTTGGGCGTTGTTGGTATAGCCTAAATCACTCAAACGCAGGGACGTTGCATACGGCAAGTAACAGGTTCCCGATGGCATATGCTCAAACGCCAGCGGACTGTCAGTATGTTTGATAAAGGATCCACACAAAGCCGGTGATGCTCCAAACAGGTAAGGGATCATCCAACCATGGCGGTAGTAATTACGGATCAAATCAAAATAGCCTTGTGTCACCGCAGCTTGGCTAACAGTCTCTGAGTGATACAGGTGCTGCCAAAACGCCTCAGGGAGTGAGATATTAAAATGCACGCCCGAGATCACTTGCATCACACTGCCATAACGGTGCTTGAGTCCCTGCCGATAAAGCGTTTTCATCCGACCAATATTCGAGCTGCCATATTGCGCCAAAGTAATATCGTCTTCCGATGCGACCACACAAGGCATTGACATCGGCCAGAGCTGTTCATCATCCATCTGTTGATAGGTAAAACGATGAATATCCTGCAACTCGTCTAACATCCCTTTCACCGAGGTGTTGACTGGGGTAATAAATTCCAATAACGACTCGGCGAAATCGGTGGTAATCCAACGATGCGTCAATGCGGCGCCAAGTGCGTCTGGGTGCGCAGTTTGCGCTAAGTGACCATTCGGTGTAATACGAAGTGCTTCACGCTCGAGCCCTCGGGCTATCCCCTTTAATGCGTCTGGGTTTTGCGCTAAACGCGCTAACCGCTGGGTGAAATCAGTCAAAATGTATCTCTTATTTGTATGCTGCGTGGTGGTCAATATAAACAAGCTATTGCTCAAAAGCCATCACGCAGCGGGGTAAGTTTATCCAACCGGTATTAACGGTAATCTAACGCCAGCCTATTGACTGGCAAGCCAAGTTGACGCAGATCCCCTTCCAAACGCTCTGCATCGCCAACCACGATGATTTGGTAGTCGTTAGGATCGAACCAGCGCGATGCTTGGGCATTTAGTTGTTGGCGTGTCAGTGAATACAGCATGGCTTTTTGGGCTTCACGATAGTCATCATCCAAATTAAACGCCTCAATGTGCGCAATCAAGCCCGCTTTTTCCCACGGTGTTTCATAATTGAGTGCATCCTGCTGGCCGCTCGATTGACGTAAATAGGCAAGCTCTTGCTCAGTAAATCCATTTTCGTGCGCGTGGGCCATTTCTTTCCAAAGCTCTTTAATGGCCTCGGCACTGGCATCCGCACGCACATCGGCACCGACTTCAATGGTCCCAGTTTGACGACCACCATACACAGCACTGTGGGCGCCGTAGGTGTAACCTTTATCTTGGCGTAAGTTTTGGTTGATGCGGGCATTAAAGTTTCCGCCGAGATTAAAGTTAGCTAAGCGGGTTTTAAACATGGGGCCGGTTGCGTCGTAAGGCATGCCATGACGTATCATACGAATACTGGTTTGTGGCGCTTGTGGTTTATCCACTAACCAAATTTGTGGACTTTTTTCGTCTCGAGGCACGGGCCTTGCAACTTGAGCATGCCCCTCAGGAGTCGGTTGCCAAGGTTGAATCCGGTTAGCGAGATTGATCGCATGCTCACGGGACAAATCACCCACCACGACAAGCTGACTTTCTTTCAACACATAATGCTGTTGATAAAAGCGTTTAACGTCGGCAAGGGTGAGTGCGGCAACGTCTTCTGCCACACCACCTTGCGGGGCACGGAAGGTTGCATCTTGATAAAGCAATTGGCTAATAGCCTGATCTGCCAACCAGCCCGCATCGTCGGCGCGTGACGCCATTCCCTCTAATGCTTGTTTTTTGAGCCGCTCAAAATCTTGCTCCGCAAACGTCGGTGCACTGATCACCTTATTCACTAATTGAAGCGTCTCTCCCAGATGCTTTTTCAAGGATGTCACGGTCAATGTCGTATGATAAGCCTCTGGATTAACACTCATCTGACTGCCAAGCTTATCTAGCGCTTGGGTTAATTCCGCGGCCGACATTCCCGCGCCGCCTTCTGTGATCATACTAGCCGTGAGCTCGGCGATACCACGCTTATCATTCGGCTCCATCAACACACCTGCCGGCAAGCGAAGTTGCAAGGTCACCGTGGGGGTCTCGCGACTGACGGTGCCTGCCAGGTGAATACCATTGTCGAGCTCCGCGCGATAAATAGTAGGAACATGGACAGTCACGCTTCCATTCGGGGGCGGGATCAGGCTGCGGTCAAAGCGTTCAGGCGTGTTGCGTAACGCCAGTGTATCCGCATTATTTTGGCTAGCGACGTGGCGATAATCAGGGCGCTGATAGACAAAGTTTGCCGGATGAGCGACCAAATCTTGACGCCCTTCAGGCACCACACTGAGGTTAACCGCAGGTTGATTGCTTACCCACTGTTGATAACTGTCCATCACCTTTTGAGGCGTTACAGCATCCAAACGGGCTAGGCGTTGTGTCAGTATGCTTGCGTCGCCATGTAACGTATAGTCACTGGCCAGTTGTTCTACTTTGCCATCGACGCTTTGTAGGGCAAAAATGTTATCCGCTTCTACCATGGCTTTGATTTGGCTAATGTCGTCTTGGTCAACGCCTTGCGCCGCAAATGTCGCCATGCTCTGGCGCAGTAGCGTGCGCACCTCAGCTAACGACTGATCTTGACTGCCGACACCATAGATCTCGAAGGTGCATGCAAGCTCACCGCACTGATGCGATGCGCCTGCACTAAGCAGTTTTCCCGTTTGCACCAATGATTGGTAAAGGACACTATCTCGCCCTTGTCCCAACACATTGGCCAGGACACTCAGACGCGTACTGGTGTCTGTCTCAGGCGTACTGGTGGGGAAGCTCATGATCAAAACAGGCTGCGACACTTTATCTTCTAAAGTGACAAATCGATCGGCTTCCAGAGTGACAGGCTGAGGGTCTGCCGCGGGGATAGTTGGCCCTTGCGGGATGTCACCAAAGTACTTTTTCACCCACGCTAAGGTTTGTTGTACATCAATATCCCCACCAATGGTCAAGGTGGCATTGTTGGGACCGTACCAACGTAAGAAGAATTGCTTGAGGTCATCGACATCAACGCGGTCTAAATCTTCCACGTAACCAATCACCGGCCATGAATAAGGATGACCTTCGGGGTATAGCGCTTGATTAATGGTTTCGTTAACGCGGCCATAGGGAACATTGTCTATCCGAAAGGCTCGCTCGTTTTTCACCGTATCACGCTGCACTTCAAACTTACGCTGCGACACGGCATCCAACAGAAAACCCATGCGATCGGATTCTAACCAAAGTACACGTTCTAATTCATTAGCCGGCACCGTTTGATAATACTGGGTAGTATCGCGGTTGGTCGAGCCATTGTTATAGCCACCGACTTCTTTGATACGCTTACCATGATCGTCAACGTGCTCTGAGCCTTCAAACATCATATGTTCGAAAAAGTGCGCAAAGCCGGATTTGCCAGGCTCCTCACGCGCAGAGCCAACATGATAGCGCATGTCGACACTGACTAAGGGATCGGAGTGGTCTTGGTGCAGCAAAACAGTCAGCCCGTTATCGAGCGTAAACTGTTGATAAGGCACTTGGGCACTGCCCGGTGGTGGCGAGACTGTTTTTATCCAGGTCACCCCCTTTGGCGTTGCAGGAGGCGATGTTTCCAGTCGCTGACACCCTGTCAGAACGGATAAAACGAGAACAGCGACGAACAATAAGCGTTGCATATGATGATTCCTACCCAGTGACCCAATTAAATGACCAAACAATAACCATGTAACGCGATGCTTTGGCGATAAAGATAACCGCCCAACACCATGATTGACGCAAACGTAGCCAACCGGCGACCACGCACAAAGGGTCGCCAATGATGGGGACCCAACTCAATAATAAAGCCGCATAACCATAACGTTGTAGTCCCAAGTGCGCACGACGATGCCAGCGTTGGTGCGGCTGATAATCCGGAATCCAACGGCCGATGGCATAGTTGGTCATGCCTCCAAGGGTGTTTCCGACGGTCGCAATAGCTACAATTACGCCATCAGCAAACTGTTGCTGAGTTAATAAGTAAACCAAATTCGCTTCTGAACCACCTGGCAACAAAGTGGCACTCAAAAAGCTGGTGACAAACAGTGTCGCCAACGCCGACCAGTCGTCCATGGTTGTTACGACGACGGCATTTCTAATACTCGCTTACCGCGTGTATGACCAGACTCGAGCGCTTTATGGGCTTGCGCCCCTTGTTCTAGAGGGTAGACAGCGGCAATATCAATATGAAGCTCGCCTTGATCAAGCATGTCAAGCAAGCGCTGAGTTTGCCAGGTGTTGGGCTCAACCAGCATCCCCGTGGCTTTTAATCCTCGCTCGGCCGCAGCAGCGGTGATCATATCACGTGTATTGGTCGGCACAGTGACCACACGTCCACCGGTTTTTAGGCTCGCAAGTGCTTCAATGCCCGTATCGCCACCGACCAAATCAATCAGTACATCAAACTCGCCCTGCGCTGTCGCCCAATGTGCCTGGTGATAGTCTATCGGTTTCGCATCCAGCTGGCGCAAAAATTCATGGTTGCCCGGCGATGCTGTCGCATACACCTGAGCCCCCGTTCTTACTGCTAATTGTACCGCAAGGTGGCCCACTCCCCCGGCCCCCGCCAAAATCAGTATTTTTTCGTCACGGGTGAGTTTGACATGCTCGAGCGCTTGCCACGCCGTGAGCCCGGCAAGTGGTACCGCGGCAGCATCCACCATTGGGACACTGGGTGGTACCGTGGAAAGCAGTCCGGCGTCGGCAGCCACATACTGGCTATATCCCCCTCCCTCGGTCGGGAAACCAATCATTCCTGCCACGCGATCACCCACATCAAACTTACTTTCGTTGGTGCCGTTTGCCACCACCACACCGGCCACATCGTAACCGGGTACCCAAGGCAGCTTATCTTGGTTATGTTCCGCCGCCCAACCCAGTCCGGCACGGGTTTTAGCATCGATCGGGTTCACGCCCGCGGCTTTTACCTGAATTAACACCTGCTCTTCCGACGGTGAGGGGATAGCACGGTTTACTGGGGAGAGAACCTCTGGCGCACCGAATTCGGTAATCGCAAGAGACAAGTTATTCGACATATTGACTCCTTTCGCATGCCATTATGCTTTCATGGCGCAGGTAATAAATTTGATAGCGCAGATAATAAAAAAGCACAGGGTCATCGCAACGCGTAAACCCCTAGTCTTAACAAAAACAGCGACAGACTCAATGCCTGCCGCTGTTTTCTTTTCACTGTTCACGTGTTTTGTTTTTGCTACGGTTTGTCTCTACATTCACATCGCACGGCTATCCGACTAACGCCAACAATATCCCCGCTGCGACAGCAGAGCCAAGCACGCCAGCCACATTCGGCCCCATCGCATGCATCAGCAGGAAGTTATGTGGATTGGCATCCAGTCCAACCTTATTCACCACGCGCGCAGCCATTGGCACGGCAGAGACGCCGGCCGCACCAATCAGTGGGTTGATAGGATCGCGGCTAAACCGGTTAAGCAGCTTCGCCATTAAGACGCCCGTTCCGGTGCCGATGCTGAACGCGACCGCTCCGAGCACCAAGATCCCCAAGGTTTCAAACTGAAGAAACTTATCCGCTTCTAGCTTGGAACCAACGGCAAGCCCCAAGAAAATGGTCACAATGTTGATCAACTCATTCTGCGCAGTACTCGATAACCGATCGACGACGCCACACTCACGCATCAGATTGCCCAGACAAAACATACCAACCAAGGGCGTTGCGGAGGGTAAGAATAAGATCGTCATCATCAAGACCGCTAAAGGAAACAGCACTTTCTCCGTTTTCGAGACATGACGCAGCTGTTTCATTTCAATTTGGCGCTCTTGTGGCGAGGTGAACAACTTCATGATCGGCGGTTGAATAATTGGCACCAACGCCATGTAACTATAGGCTGCGACTGCAATCGCGCCAAGAAGATCCGGCGATAGTCGGCTAGCCAAGAAGATGGCCGTCGGCCCATCCGCACCACCAATAATCGCAATTGATGCTGCATCTTGAAGGCTAAATTCCATGCCTGGGACCAGATTGAGCAAGATAGCACCAAACAAGGTAGCAAAAATGCCAAATTGCGCCGCCGCCCCTAAAAGCAAGGTACGCGGGTTAGCAATCAAGGCACCAAAGTCGGTCATCGCCCCCACCCCCATAAAGATCAATAACGGGAAAACCCCCGTATCAATCCCGACATGGTAGACGTAATACAACAAACCGCCCGGCTCGTTAAAACCCGCGTTGGGAATATTCGCCAAGATTGCCCCAAACCCGATGGGCAACAGAAGCAAAGGCTCAAACCCACGTCGAATCGCAAGAAAGAGCAGCAGACAACCGACGGCCATCATCACCAGCTGTGGCCACTGGAAATTCGCCAGTCCAGTTTCCGACCACAGGATCATTAATCCTTCCATGCTGCCCTCTTATCCTAAATGTAAAAGCGGCATGCCGACAGTCACGGCGTCGCCTTCTTTTACTTGTACATCTTGGACAGTGCCAGCATGCGCAGCCCTGACTTCGGTTTCCATCTTCATCGCTTCTAGGATGATCAGAACGTCACCTTCTTGTACATGCTCACCGGCGGTCACCATGACTTTAAAGATATTACCCGCTAACGGTGCGGTGACTGGCTCTGCGTGGGTAGATGCCGGCTGTGACACCGGGGCACGCGGTGCTGTAGGCGCATTGTCGACATCGTTAGCAGTTTGGATCGCGCCTAGTGCGCCATCGGGACCGACATCCACTTGATACACCTGGCCATTAACGCGCACGCTGTAAGTTTCAACCTCAACTTGGCTCGCTGGGCTAGCCGCGGGCGTTGCTGGCGGCGTGGAGTCTCCGGTGGGTACCGGTTCAAACGCATCAGAATTGCCACGATTTTGGAGGAATTTCCAACCCACTTGTGGGAACAAGGCGTAAGTGAGGACATCGTCAATCGTCTCTTCCGCCAAACTCACACCTTCTGTCGACGCTTTATCGGTTAATGCCTGCGTCAAGTTTTCCATTTCGGGGGCTAATTTATCCGCCGGACGGCAGGTAATCGCTTGTTCACCGTCAAGCACGCGCGCTTGTAATTTTGCATTGACCGGTGCGGGGGCTTTTCCGTATTCGCCTTTTAACAGCGCAGCAGTCTCTTTAGTAATGCTCTTATAACGCTCGCCGGTCAATACATTAATGACCGATTGCGATCCGACAATTTGTGAGGTCGGCGTAACTAAGGGGATATATCCTAAGTCTTCACGCACCCGCGGGATCTCGTCTAAGACCTCATCCATTTTGTCAGCCGCGCCTTGTTCTTTAAGCTGGCTTTCCATGTTGGTCAACATACCGCCGGGCACTTGCGCGATCAAAATACGTGAGTCGACGCCTTTTAACTGCCCTTCAAATTGGGCGTATTTTTTCCGCACGGTACGGAAGTAAGCCGCAATCGATTCAAGTTTATTCAGGTCAAGATGAGTTTCACGCTCGGTGCCTTCAAGCATCGCAACAACGGTTTCAGTCGGGGTATGCCCATAAGTTTGGCTCATTGAAGAAATGGCCGTATCCAGGACATCTAACCCCGCTTCTACTGCTTTAACCGCCGTTGCTGTTGATAACCCTGTGGTCGCATGACAATGCAGCGACAGGGGAATATCACAGGTCGATTTTATGCGGCTCACGAGCTCATACGCTTCATAAGGTTTAAGCAGGCCGGACATATCTTTGATGCACAGAGAGTGACAGCCAAGATCTTCCAACTGCTTGGCTAAATCGGTCCAGGTATCCATGGTATGCACAGGGCTAGTGGTGTAAGAAATCGTTCCCTGAGCGTGGGCACCTACGTCCACTGCCGCACCCACAGCGGCTTGAAAGTTACGCACATCATTCATGGCATCAAAGATGCGGAATACATCCATACCGTTGGCATGAGCACGTTCAACGAACTTGTATACCACATCATCGGCGTAGTGGCGGTAACCCAAGAGATTCTGCCCACGTAAAAGCATTTGCATCGGGGTATTAGGCATGGCTTTTTTAAGCTCTCGTAACCGTACCCAAGGGTCTTCACCCAAATAGCGAATACAGGCATCAAAGGTCGCGCCACCCCATGTTTCTAATGACCAGAACCCAATCTGATCGAGCTCGGCGGCAATCGGCAACATATCGTCCAAACGCAGACGTGTGGCAAACAACGACTGATGGGCATCACGCAATACCACATCGGTAATAGCTAACGGCGTAGACATAACAAACTCCTTTTTATATGTGCCTTACCACTCAACGATGGCGTTGGCGGTACTGCTGGACAGCGACAGTGATCGCGGCAACGACATCGGGCGATACGTTTTCCGATGCAGGTTGTGCGTTAGGCTTAGCGGGTGCCTTAGCAGCAGCTGGCGGGGTCGGGTCACCAAAACGTTCTAGTTGGTGGACCAAAAAAATCAACGTAGAAAGAAACACAAACACCACAACCATACCGGTCAGCATCAGCGTCAGTGCTTGTTCTAAAAGCGGGCCTAAATCCATGGTTGTCTTCCTTGTTACTCACTCTTACTGGCAATGATGCGCGGATGGCCCGTTATTATTCATTTATCTTGGTGGCCATTTCATCATCGGCGTTCAAAATACTAACAATTCGCATAAATGACAATCTCGTGTTGTGTTTTTGTTACCTGACAACACGGGTCATGATGCACTCATCGCACGCGAACAACCGCCACTCGTAAAGGCGTATTTATCTCGTCCAAGTCCGTTAATCGCGCGATGAAACGTCCTGGTACATAGAGGGTTTTGACGGTTTGGCTATTAATAGAGGCGCACTATGCCATTTTTGGAAAAAGCGTTTTTCCAGTATCACAACACGCTGTCCAATAGCGATAGCGAAAATAATAAACAGAAAAGTCGATTTGGGTGACAATGAAAAGATAGCGAAATGGAAATAAGGAGAAGGAAGAGGTAATGCAAAATGGCGCGTCCGGGAGGATTCGAACCTCCGACCGCCTGGTTCGTAGCCAGGTACT
>NZ_JABWMG010000014.1:0-105624 GCF_013366455.1 Salinivibrio sp. EAGSL
GGTGATCGTCAAACCGATCCTTTTTTGGTTAAAAAACGTTCGCGATCTCGCCCTGGCTAACCACCTACCTAAAGCATTGTGCCATAAACACTCACTTGCTTGAGGTGAGAGCGCCGAGCGTTGTGAATCACCCTTAAATTTTATTGTTAGGCGCAAATTGCTTTACTTTGTATCCTTTTATTGAAGTGTTCATGAGCAGAATCAGACACATCGCAACCCAAGTATTTCCTAGATAAGTTATTTGCGGCTATTAAGGTCGAGCCAGAACCAAAAAATGAGTCTGCAACTATTTCATGTTCAGATGAACTTTGTTTGATAAGAACTTCTAGTAGCTCAACAGGCTTCTCTGTCGGATAACCGCGCCAAACACGCTTGTGCTCCAGAACATCAGAAATGCTCAGATCATTTAATTTTCTTTTGCCTTTTTCAAAAAATAGAACAAATTCATAACGCGCTCGATAATGATACCCCATACCAATAGCGCACTTATCCCAAACAATAGGCTTCCAAAATTTAAATCCAACTTGTTCAGCTATAGGTTTAGCTATAAACATTGTTTCTTGGTCACAGAACAAATAGAAGTGAGACCCTTTTTTCAACACTCTATAAATTTCGGTAAATAACTCTTCAAATCTAGCATTAGGGAAAACACTAAACCACTGATTACTTGAAGATTTACTCTCTTTTAACCGCGTTGTAGTGCCAATTTTTCTGTGTTTTTCTAGAGACTCATAAGGTGGATCTGTAATAAAAAGGTCAATGCTAGAATCGTCCAGTGTTCTTAGCCAATCAACTGCATCCATTTGATAAATTTGTGACATTAAATTGCCCTGAGTTACTCAAACCGAGTAATTTAACACAATAAAGCAGATACGGCTAAGCCGCATCTGCTTTATTGCTAATTAATTACATTTAGGGTCACTAGCCTCACAATGAAGGCTACGACATTCGCGACAGTAAGACTGCACACGAACTGTGCCATCACCCATACTTCTTAAACCAAATAACTGTTCAACTTCTTCAGCGTTTGTAGCAACTGTATGACACCCACGACATGGGCAACTAGCTTTAGTTAAATCTGGCATATGATTTTCTCCTTTAGCTTCATAACCATACTAGGTGTACGGGTAATCAATTGAATATCAACCAGTGGTGCATGATATTTTTGCGCCTAACGCCAAGTTCACCGGATTAGGGAAGTTGGCGTTTTTTTTGGAACAAAAAAAGTGACAGCTTACCTAAGTCCGCGTGTAACTTTTTGTTATGTCTTTTACTGATCACCTAAAATTCTTAATAGCCTACGATTCCTGTAATACTCAAAAATCTGCATTGCCAGCATTGAAAAAATTAGTAGCAATTGGATTGAAGCCATTATATAAAATTTAATATCAGCATCTGGCTTACCAAGGGAGGGATGCCCTTTGGTCTTCTTTATGAAGTCTGAAAATGACTCTTCGATTTCAAGATCACTTTCTGTAGAGACTACCTTTACTAGATCATTATTAGTTGTTTTGACCTTGACCAGCTCAACCTTGGAATCAGACACAGAATAAGAATATAACATTATCTTTGGGAAACCCTGATAAGCAATAAATCCCATTAAACCTGACATAAGTAAAAGCAGTAAAAGAAAAGGAATGCCTTTTCTTTTAAGTGTTTTTTGGCTGTCTTTCTTAGGCTTAGTTTCCGTTTCATCAATACTTTTTGTGTTTACAATTCTGTGCTGAAATTTGAGAGCATCTTTGAATCTCTTCGAGTTACTCTCATCTACCTCTTCTTCTGGTAGTTTTGCAAGAGCATGAAACCTAACATATTCCCTACAGCGAAAGAGACCCGTAGAGATTGAGATGGTATTTTCGTCTTCTTGTTCCAAACTAGCTTTAACATTTGAGTCAATAACTCTTCCGGTTAGCCATTTATAGCCATCTGGCAGCTTTATAGTTATGGGTTGCTCCACCATATCTGGAGTAATATCGAACTTTCCTGAATTAATGAAGGCTCCATTTAACAGCACTAAATTTTCATTTACCGCTGAACCATCATAAGTTACCGCTAGCTTATCGAGTGAATTACCGATTGCATCAAAAAGCTCTATTGTTTGCTCATTAACAAAAGTGACTCTCCCTGAATATCTACTCTTTACAGTAAGGTATATCCCCACAACACCAAATATTGTGGATACAGACACCCCTAAAATTGACCAAATCACTTCTGATGTCACTTTAAAACTCCATATTTAGACATAACATTGTATTAGCACGCACGCTCACTTTCCCAAAACCGTTATACGCATCTTTTCGTTCTTAACTGACTGTTATTAAAAACATTTATCGCTTTTACTGTCAGTCTCTTCCCCGCGAAAGTGTGCATACCGCCTATCACGGCTGGTGCATTCACACTATCCCCAAACCTAACAATGTAAATCATTGATTATTAAAACCTTTCTTTTTAGTGGACTGAGAAAGCGTGAATGTATGATGAGAAAGCGTGCATCCTATTTGGCTTTTCTATCCGATAGGCTGTTTGCCTATCCAGTTTCTCCACGCTACCGCCCGCCGGTTTGCGGCATCCAACAGGCCTTAAAAATGTCGATTGTGGTAGTAGCCTATCAAAAACCTTGTTAGCTTTTCATGTCCTAATGTCCAAAATGTTAGCGAGCGCTTATTCTGTGGGTCTGGTAAGGGGGCGTTGGCTTGAGTCTAGGGGCTTGTATAGGGGCGCCTTAAAAATCAGTCGATGGGGCTTTTTGTTGTTTACGTTGAAAAAATCAGCCAAGCGGTCTTTTTTTACCCAACTTTTCTGTGTATTTCACTAAATTTGTCCAACAAAATGTGATTAAGGTTGGTATAATTTTCACCACTTTAACCTCCTCCGCACGCTGCTGGATATTTGTGCTGTGAATATAGACGTCAATAACCTCCTGCTCCAAAACGATATTTTGCTCCTTTTTGTGGTACTTGCCATGGGCCTTGCGGTTGGAAAGGTCAAAATTGGTAATGTGCAACTCGGGGGATCCATCGGTGTACTGTTTACCGCGATCATTTTCGGTAACGCTGGGTTCACCTTCTCGCCTGATGCGCTCAGCATCGGTTTTATGCTGTTTATCTACTGTGTAGGTATTGAGGCAGGCCCGAACTTTTTTGGCGTGTTTTTCCGTGACGGAAAATCTTACCTATTGCTCGCGCTCACCGTGTTGTTAAGCGCTATTGGGTTGACGTTGTTTTTTCAAGATCAGTTGGGGCTGGATACCAGTATTGCCACTGGCATGATGGCAGGCGCACTCACCGCTACTCCGGTGCTCGTGGGCGCGAAAGATGCGCTTAACTCTGGCTTAACCGGCACCGATGGCGAGCAGCTGGGGATGATGATCGATAACCTCAGTGTCGGCTATGCCATGGCCTACCTTACCGGTTTGGTGAGTTTGATTGTGCTTGCCAAGTTAATGCCTAAGCTGCAACGCCATAACCTGGAGCACTCTGCTCAGCAAATTGCGATTGAGCGCGGGTTAGGCAGTGAGTCACAGCGTAAAGTGTATCTGCCTATTATTCGCGCCTATCGGGTTGGCCCAGAGCTGATTGATTGGATTGATGGCCGTAATCTGCGTGAGCTGGGTATTTATCGCCAAACCGGCTGTTATATCGAGCGGATTCGCCGTAACGGCATTTTGGCTAACCCCGATGGCGATGCAATTTTGCAGCAAGGGGACGAGATTGCCTTAGTGGGCTACCCAGACAGCCATGCGCGCCTCGACCCCAGTTTTAGAAACGGTAAAGAAGTGTTTGATCGTGACTTGCTCGACTTGCGCATCGTCGAAGAAGAAATCGTGGTGAAAAACGACAGTGTGGCGCAAAAGAAGCTGTCCGATCTTAGCTTGTCGGAATATGGCTGCTTTTTAAACCGCGTGGTACGCGCGCAAGTCGAGATGCCGATGGACCAAGGCATTATTCTGAATAAAGGCGATGTGTTGCAAATCAGTGGCGAGAAAAGCCGCGTAAAAGGGCTGGCGGATCGGATTGGTTTTATCTCGATTCATAGCCAGATGTCGGATTTGCTCGCGTTTTGTTGCTTCTTTATTCTGGGGCTTGGGTTGGGGATGATCACCCTCACTTTTGGCCAAGTGACCTTTGGGCTGGGTAATGCCGCCGGCTTGCTGCTGGCAGGGATCAGCCTTGGCTTTTTACGCGCCAACCACCCTACCTTCGGCTATGTGCCACAAGGGGCGCTGAATATGGTCAAAGATTTAGGCCTGATGACCTTTATGGCCGGGATTGGTCTGAGTGCCGGTAGCCGGCTATTTGATTACATCGCGGATATGGGCTTTTCGGTGATTTTGGCCAGCATTGTGATTAGCGTGATCCCCGTAATTATTGCTTATCTGGTGGGGGCCTATGTGCTTAAAATGAACCGCGCCTTATTGTTTGGTGCGATTATTGGCGCACGCACCTGTGCCCCGGCGATGGATATGATCAATGAGCACGCGCGCAGTACCATTCCAGCACTGGGCTACGCGGGCACCTATGCGATTGCCAACGTGATCCTGACACTCGCCGGCACCTTGATGATTATTTTGGTGTAAGCCGTCGAAGAGAACGACGTCACGTCAGGCACAATTCAGCCAACAAAACTTATAATCAATGCGTCCAACCATGGGCGCTTTTTTGTTTTAAAGAGGCTTTTATGCAGGTATTGATTATTGAAGATGATTCGATTTTAAGTCATCACCTAAACACTGAGCTCACTGAGCTTGGGCACCATGTTCGCTGTGCCAAGACGGCGAGCGAAGGGCTGTATTTTGCCGATCAATACCCTAACGATATTGCTGTTGTTGATTTGGGCCTACCCGATCAAGATGGGATCAGCTTGATTCGGGACATTCGCGCCAAAGGCTTGCGCCTGCCTATTTTGGTACTGACCGCACGGGCGAACTGGCAAGACAAAGTCACGGGACTAGATGCTGGCGCTGATGATTACTTGGTTAAGCCGTTTCAAAAGCCGGAGCTGGTTGCCCGCCTCAATGCCTTGGTGCGCCGAAGTGCTGGCTTTGTCAAACCCACGATTACCGCCGGTGATATTGAGCTCGATTTGTTAGCCAAAGCGGTGACGGTGAACGGCCAGCCACTTGAGTTAACCGCGTTTGAGTATGATTTGTTTGAGTATTTGATGCGT
Organism: Salinivibrio sp. EAGSL; assembly: GCF_013366455.1. NCBI lineage: Bacteria > Pseudomonadati > Pseudomonadota > Gammaproteobacteria > Vibrionales > Vibrionaceae > Salinivibrio > Salinivibrio sp. EAGSL. The sequence continues at coordinate 5,167 of NZ_JABWMG010000014.1, forward strand.
CATAGCCGTGAGGTGATTTCCAAGCAGCGCTTGCTCGATGTGCTGTATCACGATCAAGATGGCGATCCGAACACCATTGAGGTGATGATCAGTCGCCTGCGCAAAAAGCTGCTCCAAAGCGGCCATAGCAACCCGATCTCGACCGTGCGAGGTCAAGGGTATCTTTTTGAAATTCAAGCTGAGTGAATCATGAAACTAGGCCAATTTACCTTGTGTCGTTGTCGACCAAGATTGCGCACTCGAGTGCTTGCGACGTCTATCGGTATCATACTGGTTTTTTCTATCGCCCTAGCCGCTTTAATTAATAAGCTCTATCAACAAAGCTCGATGGCCGCTTATTCTCGCGATCTGGCCTCACAAGTTCCCATGGTCATGGCGCAACTGAGTAAAGATGGATTGATTCGCGCCGATGAGCTCACGGCGTGGATCCAATCGCTGGATCCCTCTAGCAGCGACTATATGTCCGTTCTTTGTACGCGAGATAAACATACGCTTTGGACCTCCCGCGATGTTCGCGCCTTTGATATCGACGATATTTGCGCGCTGTTGCCTGATCTGACCAAAAAACCGCAGTACCTTTCTATTGCGGGCTTTAACGTGGTTGCTCAACGGCTGTCTTCCGAGAAGCAACCTGGCGACAGTGATAACCGGCTGTTTGTGCTGCGTAACGTGGATACGCAAAAACAACAGTTAGCTGATTTAGAGACAGAGACCTGGTTTTATATCAGTTTGCTGTTTCTTTCGGCCTCTGCCATGGTAATCGCCGCCTGCCATTGGAGTTTTTCTCCGCTGCGCCGATTGGCACGAGAGCTGATTGCGATTACCGAATCACGGCAAAAAACCTTGGACGATGATTATCCTGATGAGCTACAAGATGTTACCCAAGCGCTTAACCGGATGATCACCCAACGCGAGAAGCAAAAAACGCGCTATCGTCACGCGATGGATGATTTGGCCCACAGTTTAAAAACGCGCTTGTCGGCCACCAACGCCTTGTTAGACGACAATCGCTTATCGCGTGAAGCACTGAACAAACGGATCCTAGAGCAAGTCAGCCAAATGGATGACATGGTGCAGTATCAACTAAAACGTGCGTTGGTGGGGCAATGTGGGTTAAAACGCGAAGATAGCCCACTGTCTGCGCCTATCGATAGCTTGGCCGGGATGTTAGATAAAGCGTATCGCGATAAACCGGTTAAAGTGATCCGCGCATTTGATCAACATGCCTCTTTGCCGATACACCACAGTGATTTGATGGAGTTACTCGGTAACTTGTTAGAAAACGCCTATCGATTCTGCCTTGAGCAAGTGAAAGTGCGCGTAGAGGATCAAGGCGAGGTGTTTCAGCTTATCATTGAAGATGACGGCCCTGGAGTGCCGGAGTGCTATCGAGAGAGCATTTTTCAACGCGGCGTGCGCGCCGATCAACTGAACCCGGGCACCGGAATTGGCTTGGCCGTGTGCGATGAAATTATCGCTAGTTACGATGGTAATATCCACGTCACGGACTCGGTATTACAAGGCGCGGCATTTGTGTTGACTATTCCTAAGCGCTAAACGACAAAACGCAGCCTTAACGGGGCTGCGTTTTTTGTTGCGCGCTGTCGCGCGTTTTTGTCGCTGGTGCGTTGGCGATATCGGTCGTTAGGGCTTAGTCGCCATCAGGATCGGCCAGCAAATCGTCTTTGGCTGCCATCATATATTGATACATCGACCAGTACGTTAGGCCTGCTGCGACATACAAAGCAATATACCCTAACCATTCAATCCAAGGGGCGCCATGCCACAACAGCATGGTCAGTGCGAACATTTGCGAGCCGGTTTTAAATTTACCTACCCAAGACACCGCGACACTGGCACGTTTGCCGATTTCGGCCATCCATTCTCGCAATGCAGAAATAATCACTTCGCGCGCAATCATGGTGGCAGCGGGAATCGTGACCCAAATAGACGCATAGTGCTCGACAATCAACACCATGGCAATCGCCACCATCACTTTATCTGCAACGGGATCGAGAAATGCGCCAAATCGAGTCGATTGTTTTAAACGGCGTGCTAAATAGCCATCTAACCAATCCGTCGCCCCCGCAATGATAAAAATCAGTGCCGCCACAAACGGCGCCCACGCGTAGGGAAGATAATAAGCAACAACAAAGACCGGGATCAGCGCAATGCGCAAAAAGGTCAGAATGGTAGGTATATTTAGACGCATGCTCAGCTTTTTATTTTAGGAGTAACTAGGTTATGGTGCCCCATTGCCGCTAACCTTGCAATGAGGAATGAATTTTCTCTGCCAATGTTGCACTGATGCCTGGCACTTTGGCGATTTCTTCGACACTGGCGTTTTTCAGCTCTTGGAGCCCGCCGAGGTATTTGAGTAGTGCTTGGCGGCGTTTCGGGCCAATCCCGTCGATTTGTGTAAGTACACTCTGTTTGCGTGCTTTGCCTCGCGCGGCGCGGTGTCCGGCAATCGCATGGTCGTGGCTTTCGTCACGAATATGTTGAATCAGGTGCAAGGCTGGCGAGTCGGACGGCAGCGAAAATTCTTCGCCTGAGATTTTAATTAAGGTTTCTAGCCCAGGTCGACGGCTGGTGCCTTTTGCCACGCCTAATATCAGCGGGTTAATCGGCCAGTCGGCGATTAGGGGCTCAAGCACTTCCCAGGCGCGGTTAAGCTGCCCTTTGCCGCCGTCAATCACGATAATGTCGGGGATTTTTTCCGGCTCAACTTGCTTACTATACCGACGCGTCAGCACTTGCGCCATCGCCGCATAATCATCACCGCCGGTGATCCCTTCAATATTATAACGGCGGTACTCTTTTTTCAGGGGGCCATCTTGATTGAACACCACACAAGAGGCGACCGTTTTTTCTCCCATGGTGTGGCTAATATCAAAACACTCCATCCGTTTAACCGGCTCCAAGCCCAAGGTTTGTTGTAGCGCCTGATAACGGTGTTGGATGGTCATCCGATGATTGATTTTACTGGTCAAGGCGGTGCGCGCATTGGTGTTGGCCAACTTTAAGAATCGCGCTCTAGCGCCCCTTGGTCGACTTTGTAGCTGGACGTTGCGCCCGGCGATTTCACTCAGGGTCGTCGATAGCCAGCCAAGATCATCGCCAATATCGTCTGAAATCAGAATATGGCTTGGAATGGTGCGCCCTTCTGCTTGCGCCAAATAAAACTGGCTGACAAAGCTTGAAACCACTTCACCTGGCTCGGTCTCGGCAGGCATCTTAGGGAAATGGCTGCGGCTGCCCAGCACTTTGCCTTGGCGCAAAAAGAGCACATGGATACAGGAGACACCATTTTCGACTGCAAAGCCAATCACATCCAGATCATCGTCACTGTCTTGCGAGACAAATTGCTGCTCTTGCACGCGCCGCAACGCTTGAATTTGATCGCGGTACTCGGCGGCCTTTTCAAACTGCAGCTGTTGGCTGGCAGTTTCCATCTTGGCGACCAAGCTGTCGATCACTTCGCGATCTTTACCTTGTAAAAACATGCGGGCAAAATTAACTTGCTCGGCATACTCTTCATCACTGATCAGCCCAGACACACACGGCCCGGCACAGCGGCCAATTTGATACATTAAACACGGACGGCTGCGGTTGGCATACACCGAGTCTTCACACTGGCGAACAGGAAAGATTTTCTGCAATAAGTGCAGGCTTTTACGCACCGCGTTGGCATCGGGAAACGGGCCAAAATATTCGCCCTTTTTCTTTTTCGCGCCACGATGGATCGCCAGCCGTGGGTGCTCATGGCCACTGAGGTAAATGTACGGGTAGGTTTTATCATCACGCAGCAAGACGTTGTATTTTGGACGATGCTGCTTGATCAGGTTGTGCTCAAGAATTAACGCTTCGGTTTCAGTGTGGGTGACGGTGACTTCCACATCAGCAATGTGACGGACGAGTGCTTTGGTTTTCTCACTCGACACCTGAAGCCGGAAGTAACTGGCTAATCGCTTGCTGAGATCTTTGGCTTTACCCACATAAATGATCTCACCGGTGGCGTTCATCATTCGATAAACGCCTGGCTGGTGAGGCACGGTTTTAAGAAAACTCTTGGCATCAAAGGTGTTTGGCACTGCGCGATCTCGTACTGCTTAACTTCGCTTTAAAGGCTTTCGGTATCTAACATGCCGTGACGAATAGCAAGGTGGGTTAGCTCCACATCACCATTGATATCTAGCTTGCTAAATAAGCGATAGCGATAACTGTTCACCGTCTTTGGACTGAGGTTTAACTGCTCTGAAATATCGGTCACTTTTTGCCCTTTGGTGATCATTAACATGATCTGCAGTTCGCGCTCTGACAGCTCTTTGAAAGGATTATCAGAAGAGGTAGAAAACTGACTCAGCGCCATTTGCTGGGCAATATCAGGTGAAATGTAGCGTTGGCCACTGTTCACCATGCGGATCGCATTCACTACTTCATCAGCCCCTGCGCCCTTGGTGAGATACCCTGCCGCACCGGCTTGCATCACCTTGGTTGGGAACGGATTTTCAGTGTGAATTGTGAGCACAATAATTTTGGCGTCTGGCGAGTAGCGAAGCAACTTACGTGTGGCCTCTAACCCGCCGATACCTGGCATATTCATGTCCATCAGGACAATATCGGCGTGATTTTGCCGGCACCACTTGAGTGCGGCTTCACCGCTGTCGGCTTCCCCTACCACTTTTATGCCACGAACGTCTTCTAAAAGACGCCGAATCCCTGTGCGAACCAGCTCGTGATCATCTACAAGAAAAACATTGATCAAACTTGTATCTCCACTTGGTTTGGTTCGCCAACATGCTGCGTGAACGCAACGGTTGGACTTGTCTTACGCATCTCTTAAGTTTTACCACGGATGAAAAGGCAACAACAGAGCAGATGTGCCGAATCACAAATATTCATACATTAAGCTGATAAAAAACAATCCAAGTGACGAGATCGTCGCCAATACGGCGACAATCTCACCAGTCTCGCGGCTATAACCCAGGTAGCGTGTTGATGATGTGTCAGTAATTTTCCACACCAGATTTACACGCTTTCCGTGTGTCGTTATGCCAGCACATGGTTACAGCGCCAAACATAGGTACTTCATTTCGAGGTATTCATCCAAGCCCCATTGCGATCCTTCGCGTCCTAACCCAGATTGTTTGACCCCTCCGAACGGTGCTACCGCCGTTGAGATCAAACCGGTATTAATCCCCACCATGCCATATTCCAGCGCCTCGGCAACGCGGTGTACACGGCTGATGTCACGGGCATAAAAATACGAGGCTAAGCCAAATTCCGTGTCATTGGCCATAGCGATGGCTTCCGCTTCATCGTCGAAAGCGAACAGCGGTGCGACAGGACCAAAGGTCTCTTCTTTCGCAATCCGCATCGCCGAGGTCGCGTGTTTAATCACCGCCGGTTGGATGAAGTTGTCGCCTAAATCGGGGCAGTCACCCCCCAATAAAATCTTGCCACCGTGTTGCTGGGCATCGTCCAAGTGTGCTTTCACTTTGTCGATGGCGCCACGATTAATCAACGGACCAATGTCAACGTTGCTGTCAGTACCCTGCCCAACGCGTAATTGGCTCACTGCCTCGGTGAATTTTTCAGCAAATGCGTCATAAATACGCGATTGCACGTAAATACGATTCACGCACACGCATGTTTGTCCCGCGTTACGGAATTTAGCGGCAATCGCCCCTTCTACGGCGGCATCAATATCGGCGTCATCAAAGACGATGAATGGGGCGTTACCGCCAAGCTCCAACGACAGCTTTTTAATGCTTGGCGCACATTTTTCCATTAGCTGCGCGCCAATGTCGGTCGAGCCGGTAAAGGAGAGTTTACGCACACGTTCATCGGCACATAAGGTATCTGCAATCGGACCCGCCGTCCCGGTGATAATGCTTAGCACGCCAGCAGGTACGCCGGCACGCTGCGCTAATTCACCCAATGCCAACGCTGATAAAGGGGTGTCGCTGGCCGGTTTGACCACCATGGTACAACCAGCAGCAAGCGCGGCCGCTGCTTTACGGGTGATCATGGCGGCGGGGAAATTCCAAGGCGTGATGGCTGCTGTCACACCTATGGGCTGCTTGATCACGGAGATGCGTTTATCGGCCTGCTCGGCAGGAATAGTTGCGCCATTCACACGTTTGGCTTCTTCAGCAAACCATTGCAAAAACGACGCGGCGTATTGGATCTCACCGGCAGATTCTTTCAGCGGTTTGCCCTGCTCGGCGGTCATGATCGCGGCTAAGTCCTCGGTATGCTCGAGCATGAGCTCATACCAGCGATAGAGGATCTCAGCTCGAGCTTTGGCGGTAAGTGCTCGCCACTCGGGCAAGGCGGCGTCGGCAGCATCAATCGCGCGACGTGTTTCCTCCGCCCCCATATTGGGCACCGTTGCCAAGCACTCACCGTTAGCAGGGTTCGTGACTGAACGTGTGGTTTGATGATTGGCATCAACCCATTGGCCATTGATTAAGGCTTGAGATTTGAGTAGTGCCTGATCGTGAAGCTGCATAATGGCTCCTTTTTTGTGTCAAAAGGCTGGAGAGTTCGCTTGAATCTTGATAGCACCTTGCCAGCTCACCTTTGGCACGGCAAGATAATCACTGAGATTAATCAGCATAAGCCTGTAAACGCCCAATGTCTGCTCAAATAGGCAACAGACGAAGCGAAAATAATAATAAGGCTTATCCTTCCGGCGCAAACACAGCTGGCCCTTCAACAGAAAAAGGATGCTCTATGCGTATTTTTAGTCAGTTCGATAGCGGGAATATTCGCGTTCTGAATGATAGCGACATCAATAATATCCAGCTTGCCATTCATCATGACAATCAATCTGAATTTTATCAGTGGTTCCATTTTCGCTTAGAAGCGGACGTGGATCAGGCTCATACACTCCACATTCAACAGCTCGCTGGGTCGGCCTATCCTGAAGGCTGGAAAGATTACCAAGCCGTTGCCTCATATGACCGCGATACCTGGTTCCGCGTGCCAACCGAGTTTGATGGCGACACCTTGACGATTAAGGTCACGCCGCAACATGGTTCGATGTACTTTGCCTACTTCGCGCCTTATAGCTATGAACGCCATTTGGATCTCATTCACCAGGCGCAGACCTATCCACAGTGCCAGCTCGAAACGCTAGGACAAACCTTGGATGGTCGTGATATTAGTTTGTTGAAAATCCGCGCGGATTTAAGCGAGTCTACTCAACCAAAAACGCCCATTTGGCTGATTGCGCGCCAGCATCCCGGCGAAAGCATGGCGGAGTGGTTTATGGAAGGTTTACTCGACCGATTGCTTGACGACACCGATACCACTGCACAGGCATTACTAGAAAAAGCTGATTTTTATGTGGTGCCGAACATGAATCCCGACGGCAGTGTGCGCGGCCACCTACGCACTAATGCGGTGGGCGCAAACTTGAACCGCGAGTGGCAGTCGCCCACCCTTGAACGCAGTCCCGAGGTGTATCATGTTCGTGCCCGTATGGAGCAAACTGGGGTAAAAATGTGTTTGGATATCCACGGTGACGAGGCCATCCCATATAACTTTGTCGCCGGCTGTGAGGGCATCCCCTCTTATGATGCGCGCATGGCGGACTTGGAAGACAGATTTAAGCGTACGCTGCTTACCGTGACGCCGGAGTTTCAAGACGAGCACGGCTATGAAAAAGATGCACCAGGCAAAGCGAACTTAACCGTTGGCTCAAATTGGATTGGTGAGCGCTTTAAGTGTTTGTCGTACACGGTCGAAATGCCGTTTAAAGATCATAACAATCATCCCGATCCTGACTTTGGCTGGTCACCCGGGCGCAGCCAAGCATTTGGCCGAGACATGCTCAGCGCAATCCTTGGCGTGGTTGATGGCCTTTAACAAGGCTAGCTAGCAAGCGGTAAGGCAAAAGCAAACGAGCCGGTGACACTGTCATCGGCTTTTTCTATTTAAGTGATTGATTATTTCGACTTGGGCTATCACACAAAGGCGCTTACATTAGGGGTAAATCATTCAACGAGGACGCACAATGACAACTCTTACCTCGCGCTGCCCCCACTGCCAAGCAACCAACCGTATTCCTGAAGCGCGCATTAATGACGCACCTAACTGTGGTAAGTGTCAATCGGCACTGCTCGATGGCAAGCCTATCGAAGGCACTGCAGATAACTTTGCCGCTTTATTAAATAGCGACAAGCCGGTTGTCGTCGATTTCTGGGCTACCTGGTGCGGCCCCTGTCAAAGCTTTGCACCCGCTTTTGAAGCAGTGGCAGAGCAGGAATCAGGTCGTGCCCGTTTTGTGAAAATTGATACCGAGGCCCAACAAGCCCTCGCGGCGCAATATCGCATTCGTAGCATTCCGACCCTGATGGTGTTTAAAAACGGCGAACGGGTTGATGTCTTAAATGGTGCTTTGCCACAAAATGCGTTCAGCGACTGGGTCAACCAGCACCTTAGCTAATCACACACTATCGGTTTATCGCCGTTTTTCCATCGTGTGATTCTGGCGCAGCGCTAGACTTTAAGCGCTGCGCTATACTTTGAGTGCTGCGCCTTGTTTTACCGCGCGGATCGCCACATTGGTATTGATGTCTTTCACCATGGCGAGCGTTTGCAGCTGACGCATAAAGGCTTCGTAGTGCGGCAGATCGCGACTGACTACTTCCAGTAAATAATCATACGTGCCCGATATCACATGGCCGTTAATCACTTCATCCATTTCCACTAGCGCATGCTCAAAGGTAACAATTGCCTCTTCTCGGTGGTTACTCAGGCTGACATTGACAAAAAATGTCATGTTTAGCCCAATCCGCTGACGGTTGAGTGTGACCTGGTATGAGGCAATGATCCCATCAGCCTCAAGCTTTTTAATCCGTCTTGCGCACGGCGAAAACGAGAGCCCAACCGCATCGGCTATCTCGGCAACAGTACGGCGCGCATCATCCTGCAATAACGCAAGAATCGCTTTGTCTTTATTGTCCAAACCGCCTCCTTGATGGTTTTTATTAATTTATAGCCATAAAAAGATGATAATCGCTAATCCTGGCTCAAATCATCCTTTATTTTGCCACCAATCTCTTCTTTGACGCTGTCACACTTAAATAACGAATCGACAAGGAAGTGATTAATGATGCCTGCACCTTCACAACGTTTATTGGGCATGCTTGCCATGGGCTTGACCGTGACCATCTGGGCAAGCTTATTTATTTCATTACGTCAGGCCAGCCAATCGGTATTGACCTGTGGCGATATTGCCTTATTGCGCTTCTTACCCGCCGCGTTGTTATTTGGTTGGTTGAGTCGTCATCGAGTACGCCATATTGTCACTACCCCCAAACGTTATCTGTTTGCGATTGCATTTGGCGCAGGATTACCGTTTTATCTGCTGGCTGCCACGGGGATGCAGTTTGCGCCTGTGGCTGACGGAGCCTCATTAATACCTGGGATCTTACCGCTGTTTGTTTCCACCATTGCTTGGACTGTTTATGGCGAATCGCTCTCCATGGGACGACGATTAGGCATTAGTCTGATTGTGCTCGGTATTGGCGCATTTTTATGGCACTCCTTGTTCTTTTCACCTTGGCCTGTCACCCAAGGCCATCTGATTTTGCTCGCAGCCAGTATCAGTTGGGCCTGGTTCACCATTGGCGTACGCGTGACAGGATTAAGTGCTGCGGAAGCCGGTGCGGTATTAGCGATATCGGCTGTATTATTGCTGCCGGTGGGCGCATTGAGTGGGCTTATTTCGTTTAACCTACTCCAAGCGCCATTCGATGAACTTGGTTATCACATTCTTGCTCAAGGCTTGGGCGTGGGGATTATTGCCAACTACAGCTACGCCTTTGCCATTCGCCGGTTAGGAGCTGAAATGAGTGCCGCGATGGGGGCATTTACGCCTGTGGTGGCCGCGTTAATGGCCATACCGGTTTTCGGTGAAACGGTTAGCATACTCACTCTGGCGGCGATGGCGTTGATCGTGCTTGGCGCTGTGTTAGCCAGTGATGTGATCAAATGGCGTCGTGCACAAACCAAAAGCGACCCGCAGGCCGCTTAAACTTGGTACTTATCATTTGCCAGCATGATTTGATGCTGGCTGTGGTCGAGCATGAAAAAGCGCCCGTTATAAGTGATCACCACGACGCAAGGCATCAATGCGTTTTTCTAGCGGCGGGTGCGTCATAAACAACTCGCTCAGTGTTTTCTTGCCGTTGATACCGAACGCCATCATCGATCCTTCTAGCTTTGGCTCTTGGCTCACTTTTAAGCGCTCAAGTGCTGCAATCATTTTCTGTTTGCCCACCAGCTGCGCAGATCCGGCATCGGCACGGAATTCACGATGACGGCTAAACCACATGGTGAGGATGCTGGCCAGAATACCAAAGACGATTTCCAACACGGAAGAGATCAGGAAATACATCATCCAGTTGCCGCCGCCTTCGCCTTCTTCGTCACTATTCATGCCACTGACTGCCCCTGCGATCACACGTGAAATAAAGATCACGAAGGTGTTCACGACGCCTTGCATTAAGGTCATGGTGATCATGTCACCATTAGCAATGTGACTGATTTCATGCGCCAGTACCGCTTCGGCTTCATCGCGGGTCATGTTTTGCATTAACCCGGTCGAGACCGCCACGACAGAATCGTTACGCTTAGCACCGGTGGCAAAGGCGTTGATATCGGGTGAGTTATAAATCGCGACCGTTGGCATGCCAATCCCAGCACGTTGTGCTTGTTGGCTCACGGTGTTCATTAGCCAGTGCTCGGTTTCGTTACGTGGATGCTCAATCACTTGCGCGCCGACAGAACGAAGCGCCATCGATTTAGACATCAGTAGCGAAATGATCGAACCACCAAAACCGAAGACGGCCGCCAGCACTAGCAGTCCGGACAAGCTCCCCGGCTGCATGCCAGTCACGGCATAAATAATATTTAGCACAATGCTAAATACAATCAGTACCGCAAAGTTGGTAGCAAGAAATAATCCTATGCGTTTCATTATGTCTCTCCGTCGCTTAAACCCAGTGTTCAGCGCTTGCTTGTTGTATTGGTAAAAATTGTATTGGTGAAAGCTGTATTGATGAAAATAGTATGGGCATTCAAGATAAAAACAATCCTTTGATGCATTTTGTTACCAATAAAGTGATGTCGTCATCAAGCTCCGACCAGTTAGTGTGGCACGTTATTCCCATCTAATCTAAACAAAATGTGACTTCTCGCCAAGCTATATATTTGTCTTATTTTTCATTGGTTTAAAAATAAACAATACAGAAAAAGCCAATAAAAAAGACAAAAAGCCACGACTATAGACTTTGGTCGAGTTGTCTTCGCGCTCGAGTCAGGCTAATTTATACCCAGCTGTTTAAAACTACGACACTCACGAGGCTGTTTCGCAACGCGCAGACACCCTCATCAGACAGTATAAATCACAAACTGTTGCATACTTCATCCTTGCAACGCGTTATCAATGGAGTGAGACCATGGCAGAGCAAGAAAATTACCGCGTCGCGATCGACATCTTAACCTGTCATCTCGGCATGAGCTTTGATGAAGCCTGTTCAGAGCTTGGATTAGCGTCAGATGACGCGTCGGCGGCACGTCAAATGGCAGAGATACAGCAAAGCTTAATGGGCGTGCGAGGCGACCAAAAGTAACTGTCTATCTGCATCAGCGACTGAATAGACAAAGCCAGCATAGCGCTGGCTTTTTTGATCGCTACATTTCCATAAATTGTTTACAACCGCGAAACATCTAAGTGACTCGCGCATTGTGTTGGCGAAGCATCGGCAGCAAACGGCAAGTGCCCGAGACAAGGCGCATCTAAATGGGCGTCTAAATAGCGCACCATCTCGTCACTGTGCTGCGCCTTGGGATCCACGGCGTTTGCCACCCATCCGGCTAATTCAAGCCCGCGGGCACGAATGGCCTCTGCAGTGAGCAAAGCATGGTTTAAACAGCCAAGTTTAATCCCCACCACCATGATCACTGGCAGCTGATGGGTAACTACCCAATCGGCCAGCGTTTCCGTCTCACTCAGTGGCACTTGCCAGCCGCCGGCACCTTCTACCAATACCGGGCGAGCCTGCTGTTTTAAATGTACGAGCCCATCGCTCAGCATCTGGGTATCAATGGGCGTATTGGCTAACGCGGCCGCCCAATGCGGCGAACATGGCATTTCTAACAACACTGGGTTGATCGCGGCATACGGCAATGCGATCGCACTGGCGCGCTGCAAAGTGACAGCGTCACTATTTAGTTGGTGATCAGGCGCTAAATCAGCACCAGCGGCGACAGGCTTGTAGCCCACCGCTTGATAGCCTCGCGCGATAAAAGCGTGCAACAGCGCCGCCGTGGTATAGGTTTTCCCTACTTCGGTGTCGGTGCCGGTAATAAAGTAACTGTCATGCATGATGGTGAATCACTATATAGCCAATTTGATAGGTCGCCGGTAAGGTGTTGGCGGCGAGCGCAAAACGCTGATACGCCTTCTCCACCGCGCTAAACTGCGCTCTTGTCGCCAGCCCTTGCTGCCCCGCACCTTGCGGGCGATAGGTGGCACCAATGCCTTTTAAGCTTTTCATCACCGCATGGGCATTGGCAAAGGTCAGCTGTTCGCTTTCTTGCAACACGGTTGCGTGCATCAGCCCGGCGCGTTGGGTCGCCTGCTGTAACCCTGATAAAGAGATAAAGCGGTTCACTCGTGACGTGCCGCATGCTTGTTGCCACGCGCTATCGAGTTCACACAAGGATCCGGTGAGCAGTGTCGAAACAAGAATTTTCCCGCCGGGTTTGACGACCCGACGCAGCTCCGCCAATGGCACGTGTAAATCATCACACCATTGCAGCGCTAACGAGCTAAATGCCAGATCGACACTGTTATCAGCCAGCGGCAAATGCTCCGCATCAGCTTGTACGGCTAGCATGGCATCGCCGTAGCGCGCTTTTGCCGTCGCAAGCATGGGGGCGCTGAGATCCAGTCCAATCACTGTTTTAGCGTGAGTCATCCACTGCTGAGTGAAATAACCGGTGCCACAGCCGACATCTAAGACGGTACCGAGACGGACAGCCTTTTGCTTTTGCTCTGACTCAGCCAATGCCATCAACCGCTGGCCGACACGGCGCTGCAGCGTCGCGCTGTCATCATAATGGGGCGCGGCTCGGCCAAACGCGCGAGCAATCGCTTGTTTATCGGCGACGGTCATGCTGTCACCCCACACGCTTTGTCGCTCGCTAATACCGGCTTAAGCGCCTCAATCAATGCGGTGATATCTGTTTTTTGATGCTGCGCAGACAGGCTGATCCGCAAGCGTGCGGTGTTAGCGGGGACAGTCGGTGGCCGAATCGCTCCTACTCGGATATGGGCCTTCATCAGAGCGTGATTTACCAGCTGTAACGCTGCCAAATCGCCGATAATCAGCGGTTTGATCGGGCTAGGCGTTGCAAGCAGTTGCGGGAAGGGCTGCTTATCTAAAGAATGAGTACTGAAGGCATGCGGTTCGAAAGCAGAGTCGGTTTCTAACCAGTCCTGGAGGCCTTGCGCTAGCTGTTCAGCATGGGCGCTGAGTATTTCTCGCCGCCAGTGCTCTGTTCGTGCCAGCCTCATCGCATCCTCAATGAGTGCCGCTTGCGCGGGTGGCATAGCCGTCGAGTACACATAATGGCGAGCGAACTGGCGTAAATAGTCAATAATGGTGGGAGAAGCCAGCACTGCCGCGCCGGCGACGCCCAGGGCTTTTCCAAACGTCACGATTAAAATATCCGGCCGTGCGCCACGACTGATACTGCCCTCGCCTTCTTGCCCTAACACGCCAATCCCATGCGCATCATCCAGCGCCCAAAGCGCGCCCGATTGATTGGCAATCGCGGCAAGACTCTCGGTTGGCGACACATCACCATCCATGCTAAATACCCCTTCCGAGACAATCAGCGATGCGGAAGGCTGGATTTGCTTTGCGAGCAGTTGGCGAAGATGTGCCATGTCGTTATGACGAAAACGCCGCTGCGTGGCAGGGCTCAATAAACCCGCCTCAATCAAGGAGGCATGGTTGAGCTTGTCTTGAAACAAGGCATCGTCTTTGCCTAACAGCGTAAAGAGCAACGCCTGATTGGCGGCAAAACCACTATTAAACAGTATCGCTTGCGGGTAACCCAGCCAATCACACAGCTGATCACAAAGGGATTGATGCGCTGCGGTAAAACCAGAGACTACCGGCGAAGCCGTCGCGCCCACGCCCCAGCGTTCAAGGTGCTGCTGCGCCTTTTTGACCAATCGCGGATCTTGCGCGAGGCCTAAATAATCGTTACCGGAAAAGTTGCGCCATGACTCGGCGACGGCATTGTCACCACTTTGCCGCCACAGGCCTTGTTGCTGGCGTACGGTCAGCTCGTCCTGATAACGACGGATCAGCGCTGATCTTGTATCAGTCATCGTGCTTAGACACTGGCATCGTAGAACAAATCGCCCTCTTGCGGGCGCGATGCCACTCGCTCGGCCACTTGCTCAAGTAAGTCGTACTCAGTGACTTGATCGGGCTTTTGGCTGACCGCTTCGCGATTAATACCCAGCTTTTTAAATAGCTGCATATCCGCATCTTCGTCAGGGTTTGGGGTGGTCAACAGCTTGCAGCCATAGAATATCGAGTTGGCGCCAGCCATAAAGCACAAGGTTTGCATTTGCTCGTTCATGTCTTCGCGTCCGGCAGACAGCCGTACCGCCGATTTGGGCATCATGATCCGCGCCACCGCGATAATGCGAACAAAATCGAACGGGTCGACGTCATCGACGTTCTCAAGCGGCGTGCCTTTCACCTTGACCAGCATGTTGATCGGCACGCTTTCTGGGTGAGCAGGCATATTGGCCAACTCCATCAGCAAGCCGGCGCGATCGCGGGTACTTTCGCCCAGTCCGATAATCCCGCCTGAGCAGACTTTCATCCCCGCCTCTCGCACGTTGGATAAGGTATCAAGGCGCTCTTGATAGGTCCGCGTGGTAATGACGTTGCCGTAAAACTCAGGCGACGTATCTAAATTATGGTTGTAGTAATCTAAGCCCGCTTCAGAGAGCGTTTGGGCCTGCTCGTTATCCAGCATGCCCAGTGTCATACAGGTTTCTAATCCTAGGCTTTTCACTCCTTGGATCATATCGAGCAGGTACGGCATATCGCGTTGCTTGGGATTTTTCCAGGCCGCCCCCATGCAAAAACGCGTCGCACCCGAGGCTTTGGCTTTGTGTGCCGCTTCTAGCACCTGTTCGACTTCCATCAGGCGTTCTTTTTCAACATCGGTGCGATACCGCGCACTTTGCGGACAATACTTGCAGTCTTCTGGACACGCGCCAGTTTTGATCGATAACAGCGTGCTGACTTGCACTTGATTGGCAGGATGATATTCACGATGCACTTGCTGCGCGTCAAACAGCAAATCCATAAAGGGTTTATCGAACAATGCTTGCACGTCCTGTGCGGTCCAGTTGTGTCTTATTTCCACGCGGTTTTCCCCGTTGTTGTCGTTTTAATGCTTGGCTAGTCTACCCACAGACGTTAACCTGTCAACACAACAAGATCACACTGGTTTACATCTGATTTATTTATGAGCATTAACACCCATTTTGACCGTGAGCATATCTGGCATCCCTACACCTCAACGCTCGACCCTTTGCCTTGCTTGCCCGTCTCACACGCAAGCGGCGCCGAGCTACACCTTGAGGATGGCACTGTTCTGATTGATGGCATGTCATCATGGTGGGCAGCCATTCACGGCTACAACCACCCTGCTTTAAACGCTGCGGCGCATCAGCAAATTGATAAAATGTCGCATGTGATGTTTGGCGGTCTTACCCACCAGCCCGCGGTCTCGCTTTGTGAGCGCTTAGTCGCACATTCACCCGCCCCGCTCACGCAAGTCTTTTTGGCCGATTCAGGCTCTGTATCAGTAGAAGTAGCGCTTAAAATGGCGATGCAATATTGGCAGGGACGCGGCGAGTCACGCGCACAGTTTTTGACCTTGCGTCATGGCTATCATGGCGACACGTTCGCCGCCATGTCGGTGACGGATCCTGATAATTCGATGCACAAACTCTACAAAGGGTTTCTGCCCCAGCATCATTTTGTGCCGTCGCCACAAAGCCGCTTTGACGGTGACTGGAACCCTAACGACATACAGCCTATGCGCGACGCACTCACCAAGCATCACGGCCAACTGGCCGCGGTGATCTTAGAACCGATTGTGCAAGGCGCAGGCGGTATGCGCTTTTATCATCCCGAATACCTGCGTCAAGTGCGTGCTCTGTGCGATGAATTTGATGTACTGCTGATTGTGGATGAAATTGCCACCGGATTTGGCCGCACCGGTAAACTATTTGCCTGCGACCACGCGGGGATCAGCCCAGATATACTCTGCGTCGGTAAAGCACTGACCGGCGGCTACATGACCTTGGCCGCCACGCTAACCACCCGCCATGTGGCCGATACGGTCTGCAGCGGTGATGCAGGCTGTTTTATGCACGGCCCCACCTTTATGGGCAACCCACTCGCCTGCGCCGTGGCCTGCGCTAGCATGGATACCTTGCTAGAAAGTGACTGGCCGCAGACCGTCGCGCACATCGAGCAGCAGCTGAAAACCGGCTTAGCCCCTGCTCGCGCATTGGAATGTGTGGCGGACGTGCGTGTGCTTGGCGCAATTGGCGTGATAGAGCTGACCGATCCGGTAAATCTGGCTGATATCCAGCCCTTAATGACCGCCCAAGGCATTTGGGTTCGCCCCTTCGGCAAACTGGTGTATGTAATGCCACCCTATTGCATCCGCGACGACCAACTCCACCAACTCACCCAAGGGATGATCACCGCAATTAAGCAGTTTTTTGGTGAGTAGACAAGGCGTCAGTCACGATCGGTGCCAAATTTAACCCCGATGTCGGATGGCGCCGTGCAACGGGCGCGCGGCACACATCGTGATAATGATTGGCATCGTGCTGGCGCTTATGCCGACCTACGCGATATTCAGGATTTTTGAATACAGAGCGCTTCGCTTACGGAGTACAGAAGAGAGCAGATCGCGCTTGCATCGGCTCTTTCTGTATTCTGTATTCTGTATTCTGTATTCTGTATTCCGTCAGATGGTGCCATTGGCGACGTTGACTTTCGGTGCTGCGAAGCCACGGAAGATATTATGAACGGAGAGCAGCGCAAAGACGCCAACCACCACACCAAGGTGCCATGCTTCGCTAACCCCCAAGCTCAATAGCGCCATACTCATCAACGCGGAAATAATCATCTGTCCACCACCGGAGAGCGCAGCGACGGTGCCGGCTTGGTTAGAGTAAGGCTGCATCACCTGCGACTGGGAGCACGGCAGCGAAATCCCGTTGCCAAACACCATAAAAAACTGCCCTATCATCAGCAGCAAGGGATCCATGGGGGTAAACCATAGCCATATCGCTGAGATGAGCTGCATCACCGGTGCCATCAACAGCATACGCTTGGTACCCAAACGCGGCCGAATGCGCGACACCAGCGTGCTGCCCAGCAGTAACCCACATGTCGGAATAAGCGCCCACAGCGCATATTGATCCGAGGTCATCCCGATGCGCTCTTGCATCAAAAATGGCATCAGTGACACCGTGGTGATCACCAAGGTGAAGTTCAACCAGCTGATACTGGCGAAATAAAGAAAGTAGGGCGTTTTTAACAGTGCGCCATAACGACCAAGGATCACTTTTATCTTAGGCAATGGCGATCGCGTATGCATACTCTCTTTAAATAAGAAAAAGAGCACGCACCACACCAAGCTGGTATGAACCATCAATAAAATAAAGATCGCCAACCAGCCTAAGTTATGGTTAACAAAGCCACCAATCACAGGAGCCACAATGGGCGTAAATGAGGCGACCATGATCAGGTATGACATGGCTTGAGGAAGCTGATCCCCCGAATACGAGTCACGGGTAAAGGCTCGCGAGAGGACGGCACAACATCCCGTGCCCATCCCCTGAATACAACGGCCAATCACCAACCCGGTAAAACTGGCGCTAAAGCTCACCATCACGGTTAACCCAACCAGTGAAAGCAAGACACCGGCTAATAGCACGCGGCGGCGTCCGAGTGCATCCGAAATGGGGCCATAGATAAATTGTGACGGGCCAAACCCGAGCAGGTAAGCGGAAATAAGCAGTTGGACATCGTCCATGCTGAGATTGAAGTCACGAGCGATCCAAGGTAATGATGGAAAAACCAATCCCATGCTGAATTGCCCGATACTGACCGTTAAGCATGCCAGCAATACGGGCGACCAATTAAATGGACGAGTAGCCGATTGCATCTCAATTCCTATGCGTTCTGTGTGTTAGGCGAGCGAGGAAACTGTGACTCTAGCGAATGCTAAAACCACAAGCTGAGAGGCATGTTAACGCAATAACTCCCTGAATGGTAAACAATGATTGAGAATGTATATCAATGGCCAGCTATCGCTGGCCGGTTTTAAAAACTAGAAAGCCGGTTCGATCGTGCCATCAAAGGTTTTTTGTAGAAACGCACGTGTTGCCTCTGATTGAAATAGCGCCAACAAACGCTGATAGGTCGGATTATCTTTATCCTCTGCCCGCGCTGCCACGACCATCACCGCGAGCGGTGCGTCTTTCGATTCTAAGAAAATACCTTGATCACTTGGATTAAGCCCTGATGACATCACATAGTTCATGGTAATTGCAGCAGCATCGACATCTTGTAGGCTGCGAGGCAGTTGTGCCGCTTCTACTTCGACAAAATCGAGCTGCTTGGGGTTAGCGGTAACATCTTGTAGCGTCGCTTGAAAGCCAACGTTATCGGCCAAGGTGATCAGCCCTGCGTCTTGCAGTAATAGCAAAGCGCGCCCGGCGTTGGTCGGATCGTTAGGGATCGCAATTTGTGCGCCTTGGGGTAAATCGTCCACGCGCTGTACTTTGTCTGAGTAAATCCCCATCCGCATAAGGATGGAACGCCCAATCGAGACCAATTCACTATCATGGTTTTGATTAAAGTTATCGAGAAACGGCTGATGTTGGTAACTATTTAAATCAAGACTGCCATCTGCCAGACCGGCATTCGGAGAGATGTAATCCGAAAATTCCACCACTTCGACATGAATTCCTTCTGGTTTAGCCTGTTTCGCAACCGCTTCTACGACTTGCGCATGGGGACCGACAGTCGCACCAATCTTTATCGTTTCTGGCTGATCTGAGCAGCCGCTGATAATCAACGCCAGTAACACTGACGCAATCCAAAATCCTGGTCGCTTTAACGTCATTTCGATTCCCTTACTAAAATAGATGTTTAGACGTCCAGAATGCCACAACTTATAATGATGTCAACCTGATTGTGGTAATGCAGTCTCTGTCTTGATCGTATCCAACCCTGGTCGCGTAGTGGCAGGCATGTTGAATCAATAAGGAGGCGTAGATATGACAAAGCTGTTTCCTCTACCCTTGTTCTTACTACCCGGGGGCAGAGCTAAGCTGCGCATTTTTGAACCTCGCTATTTGCGCTTGGTCCGCGAATGCTCGGCGAATCAACAGGGATTCGTGCTGGCGATGATGCAAGGTAAACGTTTATATCGATATGGCACACTGGTGGACATTGTCGATTTTGAAACACTACCCGATGGTTTATTAGGCATTACCATTGCAGGTCGTCAACGGGTAAAAATTCAATCGACAGAGCAAGAAGCCGACAAGCTCTGGGTGGGCGAGATACAGGCACTGAATGACTGGCCACATGACGAGTTTATTGACCAGGAAGAAAATGAAGAAAAAATGCGTATCGCCGCAGGACTTAAAAATGTCTTCGCCGCCCACCCGGATCATGCTGAGCAATATGAGGCGCCGTATTTCGAAGACTTAACCTGGAGTTGCCAACGCTGGTTAGAAATTTTGCCGCTTTCTAACGCGCAAAAACAATGGTTTATCGCGCAAGAATCGGCAGAAGAGGCGAAGCAATTTATCAGTCAGCTTCTCGAGCAAGAAGTCGAGTGATCCAATTGTTTTAAGCCTCGTATTGGAAGCGAGATGGACGGCTACGACAGATAGGACTCAACTATGACTGCGCCACAAACCATGTATACTGAGACCACCATTTCCAGACGGGACACGCGTGCCAACATGACTGACGTGACGAAGGAAGAGTTGTCTGAATTATTAGCAAAAGTTGCAGAAGACCGCGACCGCATAGCGTTCGAACGTTTGTTCCGATTTTTTGGCCCTAAGATACGCGCTTATGGTTCAAAACATTTAAGAGCTGACGGCCAAGCAATGGAATTAGTACAAGAAACCATGCTAGTGGTATGGCGCAAAGCCCACTTGTATAATTCTGACAAAGGCGCGGCGACGACATGGGTATTCACTATCATGCGTAACTTAAGCTTCGATATGCTCCGCAAGGTGCAATCGAATCGCGAAGACAATTTTAGCGATGATATCTGGCCCATTCTCGAGTCAGGGCAACAGGACAACGAAACAGATTCCGGTGCTCAGTACATGATGGACCAAGAGCTTCTCAGTTTTATTGACGAGTTACCCGCGGTCCAGCAGCAGGTGGTTAGAGGGGTTTATCTCAAGCAATTGACTCATCAAGAGTTGTCAGAACAATTAAATGTGCCATTGGGCACCGTCAAGTCCCGATTGCGTTTAGGTCTAGAAAAGCTTCGCAATCACCTGGAGGTAAAACAATGATTAAGTATCACCCATCGACCGATTTACTGGATGCTTTTGCTGCTGGCAAATTGCCGACTTCGATGGCGATTGCGTTGTCTGCTCATGTTGAACTTTGCCAGGAGTGCCAAGCTTACGTGGCCACTGCAGAAGAAAAGCTTGCATCAGTGGCGTTTGATCAAGAAACAGTCGGCGACGAAGCGTTGATGGTAAATGAGTGGGATCACAATGCTGAAGATGAAATGCTATCCGCCATTTTTGAACAAGCGGCTGCCAACGATGCCGATGCGCTGACGCAATCTGGCGCGGAACAACCTGAAGCGCGCGCAACACAAATCACTGTCGGTGAAAAAACATATGCCTTACCCCGGGCGCTGCAACGATTCGGCGATTCAAATTGGGCATCCTTTGGTAAAGTTCAACGTGCGCGACTTAATCTTGACGAAGGGGCAACGCGAGCCAGTTTTCTTCATATCGATGAAGGCGGTTCAGTGCCTGCGCACACTCACAAGGGCTATGAGTTAACCCTTTTGTTGGACGGTACCTTTGAAGATGAAAGTGGTCAGTATGTGCCAGGTGACTTTATTTTACTCGATAGCCGTCACCATCATACGCCATACACAAAAGAAGGTTGCCTTTGCTATACCATTGCAGATGCCCCTCTCTACTTCACAAAAGGCGTGAGTAAGTTGCTCAATACCGTGGGACATGCGATTTACTAAAAATTTCTGTGCTAGTTGTTATCCTTCGGCGACCGCTATGGTCGCCTTTTTTTATGCTAGATGGCCGCCTAAATCCACGTATTTGCTCGGCTAGACCTAGAATTATCACCATTTATTCTGCAGCGATAACAGAATAATTACACTAAATAAACCTCTCATTAATCATAACTCGCCACTTCAGTCCTACCTAACTAGTTCAAAGTAACAATTTTCCCTTTACATAGGGTGAATTTAACTGGTTTAATTCGTCACTTCTAACGATTCATTAACAGCCATTGATAATAAACACAGTGAAGTGAGAGTCACATGAGTCAAACACAACTCGCCAGTGTCAGTCGAGGTAACTCGCTGGTACTTCAAATACTCATCGGTATTCTTGCCGGTGGTGTTTTAGCCTATCTATCCCCCGAGCTTGCTGGCACAGCCGGATTGCTCGGACAACTTTTTGTCAGCGCATTGAAGGCCGTCGCACCCATTTTGGTTTTCGTTTTAGTGGCAGCGTCCATTGCTAACCAGAAACAAGGCCAACGGGCCAACATGCGCCCCATTATTGGGCTTTATCTTATCGGCACCCTTGCGGCTTCATTGACCGCGGTGACCATGAGTTTTTTGTTCCCGACTACCCTCGAGTTTGCCGCAACGGATGCTAGCATTACGCCGCCAGAGGGCATTAGCCAGGTATTAAGTACGCTACTTTTCAATATCGTTGACAACCCTGTTAACGCGTTGATGAGTGGTAACTATATTGGTATTTTGGCTTGGGCGATTGGCTTAGGTATTGCTCTTCATCATGCGTCGAACGAAACCAAACGTGTCTTCTCGGATGTATCCGAGGGGGTATCGATGATCGTCCGCTTTGTGATCCGGTTTGCGCCTTTGGGTATTTTTGGCTTAGTGGCAAGCACGTTAGCGAAAAGTGGCTTTGATGCTTTGATGGGGTATTTACACCTTTTGGGGGTGCTACTCGGCAGTATGGCAACCATCGCCTTGGTGGTAAATCCGCTGATTGTGTATATCAAAACGCGTCAAAACCCCTATCCCCTTGTTTTTCGCTGCCTGCGTGAGAGCGGTCTCACCGCTTTCTTCACCCGTAGCTCTGCAGCCAACATTCCAGTGAATATGCAGCTATGCCGCCGCCTTGATTTGGATGAAGATACTTATTCTGTCTCTATCCCACTCGGTGCCACCATCAATATGGGAGGCGCGGCGATCACCATTACCGTATTAACCCTGGCTGCTGTTCATACACTCGGTATCCAAGTGGATATCGCCACGGCTGTGCTGTTGAGTGTGGTGGCCGCGGTATCCGCGTGCGGCGCGTCGGGGGTTGCTGGCGGCTCCCTATTGTTGATCCCACTCGCGTGTAATTTGTTTGGTATTCCACAAGAGATTGCCATGCAAGTGGTTGGGATTGGCTTTACTATCGGTGTTTTACAAGACTCTGCCGAAACGGGCCTGAATAGCTCAACCGACGTAGTATTTACCGCGGCGGCATGCTTGGGTGAAGAGCGTAAAAACAGCTAACCAACGCCCTTAGCCAAGATCAAAAAAAAGCAGGTGCATCAACACCTGCTTTTTCTTTAACCGCTTTTTAATTGTCAACCAAGGCAACGATTAGCCCTCCAGCACTTTCATCAGCAAATTGCCATCGTACATCGCCTGCTTTACCATCGCCGCTCCAGGCATCGTCGCTTGGGTATAGAAATAGCTTTCTTCCAAGACTAGGTACTTGCTATACAGCGGAATCGTCTGCGTTTTTAAACATTCCATAATCGCAGGATACAAGACCGATTTAGCACGATTGAATTCGCCACCAAATAATATTTTTTCTGGGTTAAATAAATTCACCACAATCGCTATGGCGGTTCCCAAGTGATGCCCAAGCTCGGTGATCACTTGGTGGGCCAAACCATCGCCTGACACCGCTGCATCGCATATAGCCTCTATCGTGAGGGGTTGGTCGTGCAAGCAACTCGGATGCCCTTCATTGAGCAATGTCTCCACCTGCTCATAGATCGCGGACAGGCTTGCGACCGTTTCCAAACAGCCATAATTACCGCAAAAACACCGCTTACCAAAGGGCTTAATTTGAATATGACCTAACTCGCCAACGTTACCGATCCGCCCTTGAAGCACTTTGCCCTCGAGCACAATACCGGCCCCAACGCCGCTGTGAACCGCGACCAGAACGGCGCTGTCTGCTTCTTTCGCGTTACCAAACAACTTTTCCGCTAGTGCCCAAGAACGGGTGTCGTTCCCCACAAATACCGGCAAACCGGTCTCTCGATGTAATACAGGCCCTAGAGGCATGTAGTCGACCTCGAAGTGCGGCATTTGAATCACGGTGCCTTGGGCACTATTTACCAAGCCCGGTAGCGAAATCGCAATACTGGTGACACGACCCACCGTTTGTTGGTGACGAGAGAAAAACGCGTTGACATGATCGACCACGGTGGTGAGTAATGCACTTTGCGCCACCACCGTTAATTCATGCCGTTCTTGAATCAAAATTTCACTGCTTAGCGAATGCAGCGCCAGAGTGAGATAACCTCTTCCTAGACGCATGGACAAAAATTGCCAGCCTTCGTTATCCAGCATAAGCCCTACAGCTGGACGCCCGCGCATGCTCGTTTCTTGGATCGGCGCCTCTTTTACAAGGTGAGCGTCCATCAGTTCGCGCACAATTTTGGTGATACTGGCAGGCGCCAGTTGACTGCGTTTCGAGAGTTCGATCCGCGAAATAGGCTCAAAACGGTCGATTAAGTTATAAATCGTGCCCGCATTTTTGCGCTTGATATGATCGATATGTCCCGGCTGCCCAATAATCATGCCCTTTCCTATTACTACGTGGCTGTGGCGATAAACCCTGACACCGCCTATTTAGGTGAATTTTTTTACTTCGCGAACTAATTGTGAAGCAATTGGCCGCTAGCACGTGACATTTGTCACTTTGTATCTTTGAAATCGCGTACAAACTCACAAAACCTGTCTAAACAGTAACGCTGTTCATCCTCTAATCGCGGGCTAAAAAACAAGATCTCAAACTTATTCGTTGGCATAATGCGGAGCTCATATTCTATCGCTATTAATCACCATGTACCGAGTCAACGAGATATTTGAAACGATCCAGGGCGAAGGCACCTTCACAGGGGTTCCGTCGGTTTTTGTCCGCTTGCAAGGATGTCCAGTAGGATGTGCCTGGTGCGATACTAAGCAAACCTGGGAAACGGATGATAAGGATCAGCAAGATAAGATCTTTATTATTGATAAGTCAGAGGATTCACCGACTTGGTGCTGGCTAGGAGCCGAAGATATCGTCACTGAAATCACGCAACGCTATCACGCTAAGCATATCGTGATTACCGGGGGCGAACCCTGTCTTTATGATTTGGTACCTTTAACGGAAGCCTTAGAAGAGGCTGGATGCCAATGCCAAATTGAAACCAGTGGCACCTATACGGTCTATGCGAGCCAAGCCACCTGGGTAACGGTGTCGCCCAAAATCAATATGCGCGGTAAATTGCCCGTTCTCGCCAGTGCGATGGCGCGAGCCAATGAGATAAAACATCCGGTGGGGACAGAAAAGGACATTACACAACTAGAGATTCTGCTTGAGACCTGCCCAGCCTCTCCTAGTGCAACCATTGCGCTGCAGCCGGTAAGCCAAAAGCCACGTGCAACCAAACTTTGCATCGACACCTGCATTGCGCGCGGCTGGCGTTTATCCGTGCAAACACACAAGTATTTGAATATCGCCTAAGTGACGATGACGGTGACAAGATAAATCGCGCCGTCATGGAGCAAAGCACACGTCGAAAAAGCGACAAAAAACGCCGAGTACTAAAGTAACCTCAT
This sequence comes from Salinivibrio sp. EAGSL, assembly GCF_013366455.1. Lineage (NCBI taxonomy): Bacteria > Pseudomonadati > Pseudomonadota > Gammaproteobacteria > Vibrionales > Vibrionaceae > Salinivibrio > Salinivibrio sp. EAGSL. The sequence goes on from NZ_JABWMG010000014.1 coordinate 30,418, forward strand.
AAAGTTAGGCACTGCTACTCGGCGTTTTTTATTTCTCTCGACTGCTTCTTATTTACCTCGAGTATTGTTACTCACGTCGAGTTTCGTTACTCACCTCGATAAGTGCAACCTGCGGTACAAGTTTCTTTCACCATGACCTGGCTTAACAGAGGCAGATTCGGTTTTACCTGTTGCCAAATCCAGTGTGCTAGCACTTCACTGGTTGGATTTTCTAGCCCTTCAATGTCATTGAGATAGTAGTGATCCAGGCGCTGATAAATCGGTTTGAAAGCCGCTTTTATTTCGGCAAAGTCGATCACCCACCCCGTATACGGATCAACGTCGCCTTCTACATACAAACGCACCGTAAATGAATGCCCATGTAAACGCCCACATTTATGGCCTTCTGGCACATTCGGTAAATGGTGTGCCGCCTCAAAGGTAAATTCTTTAAACAACTCAGTGGTCATTTTACTTCATTCCAACAACAACAAGAGGCCGCATGCTACTTAAATTCGCTGGCCGACTCAAACGCATTCATCCGACCACACCCGTTAGTCTGTGCGGCCAGAATGCCTCGCAATACGGGTTTCCATCTCATTATTGGGACGATTTACGTCGATGAAATCACACATTTTATATGAGGATACCGCCACAAGTGCGCTCTCGGTTTAACATAGTCGCTACAGGCTAGAACTGATAACTCTATAAATTAATAACAAATGGTTGACTCATGCGTATGACCCTTGCGAGCAAAATTCTTCTTGCTCTTTTTCTTGTTTTCGCTCTTGTGCTCGCCACCTCGCTGGCCTATCAGTCGCATCAACAAAAAGCCTTGATGACATCGATTGTCAGCGAGCAAACCTTAGATAAAGCGTCCAACTACTTTGATAGCCTTAATATGCTGATGCTCACCGGCACCATCAGTCAGCGTAATACGTTGCGAGAGAAAATGCTGTCACACAAAGGCATCGACGACGCTCGCGTGATCCGTGGAGAGGCAATTACCCGCTTTTTTGGCCCAGGAAATCCTGAGCAATCTGCTCAGGATGCCATTGACCAACGTGCCCTCAAAGGTGAAACCATTGTCGAAACCTTTGATGCTGATGCGGGAAAAGGATTGGTGGTCGCCCTGCCGATGAAAGCGAGCAGCGATTATCGCGGTACCAATTGTCTGCAATGCCACGTAGCAGAGGAAGGCACCGTACTCGGTGTTATCCGGCTCGAGTATGATCTTGAGCCTTTGTATAGCACTATCGATAGAGAAATGTTAATTACCGCTGGGATCATGGGCAGCATCGCTGTGATTGGATTTTTAATCTCACTCACTGTGATTCGCCGCTGGGTAGTCTCCCCGCTTAAGCGCGTCTCTGCCTTTATGAAACGCACCAGCCACGACAAAAATCTTTCCGAGCGCCTCAACAATACCCGTGACGACGAGATTGGTGAACTGTGCAATAGTTGCGACCAGTTGCTTGATAACTTTTCTGCCAGCCTGCAACAAGTTCAGCGCACCTCAGAAACCCTGTCTGCTGAGGCCATGAATCTGATCCGTGTCTCAAGCCATACCGATCAATTAGCTGATAGCCAACGTCACGAAACCAATGACATGTCTTCAGCCATCGATGATGTGCAGCAGCATCAACACGACATTCAAAATCGTACTCAAGAAGCAGCGCAATTGAGTGAATCTGCCGCAGGCAGTGCCAATCAGGGCAGTGATCTGGCGAATGTCGCGGCCAATGACATTCGTAAGTTGGTGGCTGATATTGGCCAAGTACGCACACAAATATTGGATGTTAATCAACAAAGCCAGCAAGTAACGACGATCCTCAGCGTGATCCGGGAAATTGCCGAGCAAACTAACTTATTGGCGTTGAATGCCGCCATTGAAGCCGCTCGAGCCGGAGAGCAAGGCCGAGGGTTTGCGGTGGTTGCCGACGAAGTACGCAACCTTGCCAGTCGTAGCCATGATGCCACTGGTGAAATCCAAACCATCATTGAAAACTTGTGTGCAGGCAGTGAAGCCTCTGCGCAAGCGGTTGAAGCGACCAGTGAAAGTGCTAATCAACGTGCAGAAACCGTGATGGAACTTTCTACCGCTTTGGGTAATATCGCCGACCAAGTTAGAACGGTCAATGACAACGCCAATGACATCAGCAAACAAAGTGATCACCAGGCGCAAATGACCGATGCCTTGCTCGCTCAAGTGGGTCGTATTCAAAGTCACGCCAACGATACCGCAACCAATGCTAATGAGGTAAAAGCGATTAGTGCAAATCTCGAGCAGCTGGTTGAACAACTTGAAGGGTTAATTGGCCAATTTCAGCTCTCAGACACGCTCAAACCTTGAAGCTATACAGGATACAGGTAAACTTGCTAGTCTAACTTGCAAAATCACTGATGCGGTCACACCCCGTTGGCCGCATTACCTAAACGGAGATAGAAGCGAATTATGACATACGCGCCTGTAGTAGACGTCCTGCGCGGCAAGGCGGCAGTCGACACTGAAGTGACTGTGCGTGGATGGGTCCGGTCACGCCGAGATTCCAAAGCCGGTATTTCTTTTCTTGCCATTTATGATGGTTCTTGTTTTGACCCTATTCAGGCCGTGGTCCCTAATGAGCTGGATAATTATCAGCAAGACGTTCTGCGCCTGACCGCAGGCTGCTCCGTTGAGGTCACGGGTAAGGTTGTTGAATCGCCCGGAAAAGGTCAAGCCTATGAGCTTCAGGCAACGGCAGTGAAGGTCGTTGGCTGGGTTGACGATCCAGACACGTATCCAATGGCGAAAACGCGCCATTCGATTGAGTACTTGCGTGAAGTGGCGCATCTCCGCCCACGTTCGAACGTAATTGGTGCCGTTGCACGTGTACGTCATACGCTCTCACAAGCCATTCATCGCTTTTTCCATGAGCAAGGCTATTACTGGATGTCTGCACCGCTGATCACAGCGTCGGATTGTGAAGGTGCGGGGGAAATGTTCCGGGTGTCTACCCTAGACATGGCCAATGTGCCAAAAACCGAACAAGGCGAAGTCGATTACGATCAAGACTTTTTTGGCAAAGAAGCGTTCTTGACCGTATCGGGTCAGTTAAATGCCGAAACTTACGCCTGTGCACTCAGTAAAGTGTATACGTTTGGTCCCACCTTCCGTGCAGAAAACTCCAATACTAGCCGTCACTTGGCTGAATTCTGGATGGTCGAGCCAGAAGTGGCGTTTGCCGATCTTGATGACTCTGCCGAGCTTGCAGAAGCCATGTTAAAATATGTTTTCAAGGCCGTGTTGGATGAGCGCAAAGATGACATGCAGTTCTTTGAACAGCGGATCAATAAAGATGTTCTGACTCGTTTGGAGAAATTCGTCAACGCCGACTTTGCGCAAGTGGATTACACCGATGCGGTCACTATTTTGCAAAACAGCGGCCAAACTTTTGAATTCCCCGTTGAGTGGGGTATTGATTTAGCCTCTGAGCATGAGCGTTACCTGGCAGAAGAGCACTTTAATGCACCGGTTGTGGTAAAAAACTACCCGAAAGACATTAAAGCATTCTATATGCGTATGAACGATGACGGTAAGACCGTTGCTGCGATGGACGTACTCGCACCAGGTATCGGCGAAATCATCGGCGGCTCTCAGCGTGAAGAGCGCCTAGATGTGCTCGACCAACGCCTTGAAGAAATGGGTCTAGAAAAAGAAGATTTCTGGTGGTACCGCGATCTTCGCCGTTATGGCACTGTCCCTCACTCTGGTTTCGGTCTGGGCTTCGAACGTCTGGTTTCATACGTGACGGGAATGAGCAACATTCGTGACGTGATCCCATTCCCTCGCTCACCACGCAATGCCAGTTTCTAAATAGATACACTTATCCAAAGGCTGCAGGTTGCAGCCTTTTATTTGCATTTAGCTTTCATTCATCATAACCATGGACGACACCAATGTTTGAGAAAATCTCTGCGGCACCTGCTGATCCTATCCTAGGGCTAACTGAAGAATTTAAAGCGGATCCACGTGAAGATAAGATTAACCTCGGGGTCGGGGTCTATAAAAACGAGCACGGCGAAACGCCCGTTTTAACCTCAGTAAAAAAAGCCGAGGCACTACTACTCGATAAAGAAATCACCAAATCTTATTTGAGCATTCCAGGCACCGCCGAATATGGCCTTGCCGTTCAGCGATTACTTTTTGGTGAGCATGCGGATGTCATTAAAGACAAACGCGCACAAACCGCACATTCTCCCGGCGGCACCGGCGCCCTTCGCTTAGCAGGTGAATTTATTAAACGCCACCTGGGCGATGTCACCATTTGGATCAGTAACCCAACTTGGGCTAACCATAAAGGCGTGTTTACCGCGGCAGGTTTAACGCTCGCGGAATACAGCTATTATGATCCGGCCAAAAATGACAAAGATTTTTCAGCGATGGTCGCTGATCTCGAGAAAGCGGCAGCGGGCGATGTCGTGCTACTCCACGGCTGCTGTCATAACCCAACCGGTATCGATCCGACCGAGCAAGAATGGCAAACCTTGGCAGATCTCTGCCAACGTAAAGGCTTACTGCCTATGTTTGACTTTGCATATCAAGGCTTTGCCAAAGGCGTAGAAGAAGACGCAGTCGGTCTGCGTATTTTCGCTAACGTCTGCCCAGAGCTGCTGATCGCAAGCTCATTCTCGAAAAACTTTGGCTTATATAACGAACGCGTTGGTGCCTTCACACTGGTCGGCCGTCAAGAGCAAGAAGCGGTCACCGCCTTTAGCCAAGTTAAAAGTATCGCCCGAGTGATTTACTCTAACCCACCTGCCCATGGCGCAGCGGTGGTAACGACGATTCTGAATGACCCAACGCTCAAGGCGGAATGGTTACAAGAATTGGCGACGATGAGAGACCGCATTAAAGCCATGCGCACGGAATTTGTCAAAACACTCAAAGCGCAAGGCGTCTCACGTGATTTTAGCTTTATTGAGCAACAAAACGGTATGTTCTCGTTCTCAGGGCTGAATAAGGATCAAGTGAATGCATTAAAGGCTGATCATGGTGTCTACATTGTCGGTTCCGGTCGGCTTAATGTTGCGGGTATGACGCACACTAATATGGTGCCACTTTGCACTGCGATCGCAAAGGTTTTAGACTAAGCGTCGCTGTCTTAAAAATGAAACAAAGGGCCGCTAGGCCCTTTTTTTGTTGGCGGCATTTATATTTAAACAATTTATTAACAAAACAATTAATAACAAGCCCATAGCCGCTACACTAAAACCAACCAGGTTTTTTTATGAACTGTGACCAAAAAGATAAACCCTATGAGTAATAATGAAGTTGTATTTGGTGACGATGAACGCCTCGTCTCGACCACTGATAAGCGCGGCGTCATTACTTATTGTAATCCGGAATTCATTCGTATTGCGGGTTATGAAGACAATGAGCTGACCGGGGCACCCCATAATATTATTCGTCATGCCGATATGCCGAAAGCGGCGTTCGCGGATATGTGGCGTAACCTTAAGGCCAATCAACCGTGGCGGGGAATTGTCAAAAACCGCTGTAAAAACGGTGATTATTATTGGGTCGATGCGTATGTTACGCCGATTTATGATCGGGGCCAAGTCATGGGCTATCAGTCCGTACGTGTTAAGCCTGATCCCGCCGTGAAGCATCGCGCGGCACAGGTTTACCAAAAGCTCTGTGCGGCAGAAAAAGCAGGGAAATCGCTTAAACACTTTTCGATTGCAGACCTGCCCACAGGTGTAAAACGGGGTTTAATGGCAATCGGTTTAGCCGCCGCGCCCATTTCCCTGATCTTTGATCGCGTGATTTCCGGATGGGATATTGCCGGCGCCATTGCGATGCCATTGATACTGGGGACGATTTTTCGCGATGAGCTTTTTACCCTGCCTACGCTTAGCCGCCGCTTTCAAACGGACTACGACAGTATTAGTCGCTATATTTATTCGGGCACAGGGCTAAGTTCGGTCGTTGATTATAAGGTTAAGCTACTTAATGCCCGAATTCGCACCATTCTGGGTCGTATGCTCGATGCTTCCCTGTCGTTGAACCAGTTTTCGGACGAATTAAGCGCCTTGTCGAAACGCGTCTCCGATGCGATTAACAAGCAAAGCGATCAGATTTCGTCGATTGCTAGCAATATTGACCATGCCTCGGAATCGGCGAATAAGGTATCTGACAATGCGCAACAAAGCGTTGAACTGCTTCAGTCTGTGCAGCAGCAGAGCCAAGAAACTGAATCCTGGTTACAACAGACCGGGGAACAATTAAAAGCGCTTTCCCAGCAATCTGAACACTCGCTCACGGCAACCCAACAGCTATCGGCTACTGCTGAGCGTGTGACCGAATCGATGAGTGAAATCAGTGGCATTGCTGAACAAACCAATTTGCTCGCGTTAAACGCGGCCATTGAAGCAGCACGAGCCGGTGAGCAGGGTCGCGGGTTCGCCGTTGTCGCCGATGAAGTGCGTGCACTTTCCAGCCGCACTCAAAGTGCAACCGAACAAATTCAAGCGTCAATACAAGAGATGCACAACACGATTGCACATTGGCAAACTCAGATCCATGAAAGCCATGAACAAACACAGCAGTGTGTTGATACCACGTCTAACAGTATTTCAAGCTTACATGCTGTTGCGACGGCCATCGAAGATGTGGTGGGAAGAACGAATGAGACGCATCATTCCGCGCAAGCGCAACTAGAGACATTTACTGACATTAGTCGCGACATACATAGCATTGAGTCCGTTTCTCAGCAGAACCTCAATGAAGTAAATGATGTCTCAGAGGCAAGCAGCCAACTTCGCGATAAAGTACGCCAGTTCCATGACATCGCTAGACAGTTCGAATAATCGCTGAGCGCTTCACATACTAGCTAAGCAGCGCGGATAAAAGCCAAGCAGTACAAATAAAAGCTTAAGCAGTGCGAATAAAAGCGCCATCTGGCGCTTTTATTATTGGATACCGTGCAAGAACTCAGCGCGTGTCGCTGCATTTTTCTTAAACTGGCCCCCTAACGCCGTTGTAGTCGTTTCACTGTTCGCGTCCATCACCCCGCGTGATTTGACGCAATAGTGTGTCGCTTCGATACGCACCGCGACATTGTCGGTCTCTAGCAGCGTCTGTAACGCGACTAAAATTTGACGAGTCAACCGCTCCTGGACCTGCGGACGCTGGGCAAAAAATCGTACAATGCGATTAATCTTAGACAAGCCAACCACTTTATTGTCGGGCAGATACGCCACAGTCGCACGACCGTCAATGGTTACAAGGTGATGCTCACAGGTGCTAGTCACAGAAATATCTTTTACCCGAACCATCTCATCACATCCCATTTTATTATCAATCATGGTTACTTTGGGAAACTGTGAGTAATCGAGTCCGGAAAAAATCTCATCGACATACATTTTGGCAATACGCGCTGGTGTTTCTGCCAAACTATCATCGGTAAGATCCAAGTCGATCGACTGCAGAATTTCACGCATGTGAAACTCGATTTTTTCTTTTCGTTCTTCAGAAGACATCTTTGATGCTGTTGTCATTGGGGTTTCGATCCCACGCGCGAGCAGAGCTTCCTGAACTTTTTTTGCAGCATCGCTTAATGCCATGATGGATTCCTTTTTAGGTATGCCTTAAGCCGTTCTTTTACTTACACACTGTAGTCACTATCAGATCAGTGTTGTCATTAAATAGAAGCATAACGTTAATATGCCAAAAATACACCTCGCGGAGACTGTGGATTTATCCGCTGGCGTCGGATTGCCTAATCTCAGCAGTTCATTTTTGTCAAGCATCGTGAACATCCATTCGATTTACCTTAAGCCAGATGCAAACTTGCTTAAGATCACACCCCTTTCTCTATCTCAAACACCATCATATCAATGAAATCAAACTGTCATTTTTGTTTGATATCGTTTGCAGATTGTATCGTATCGTTGACGCATTCGAATCACAGTCGAAAGTTGATATCCAAATCGACCGCAGCACTCTCCTGCTTAGCAATTATGCTGGCAAAAGACACCTCCCTAGTGAGGTTATTTCAATAATAATAAACACGCGATGGTATATCTTGTCCCCTCTACCGGGGACTTTTTTTATCTCCCACCAAAAAAGACATTATCTTGACATAAAGCCAATTTTTTATTGGCATATTTGTTATTAAGTTAACTACGCTTGAATTAACACCCACCGTTAGTGACTAAGGAGTCATTATGAAGAGACACGTATTGATGGCGGTCATGCTTGCTGCTGGCGTCACCGCCTGTAGCAGTAGCAATGATGCGAACAATGCTAAAAACGAGGTCACAACCTCTGGCGTTGCTCAGCAATGGCAACTGACCATGATTGATCAACAGGCTATCAGTGCGGAAGGATCCCCAACGTTAAACGTCAATAAGGATATGGAAGTCAACGGCTATACCGGCTGTAACCGTTACTTTGGTAAGGCGGAACTCGACAACAATCGCTTCAAGATTGATCGTATGGCCAGTACGAGAATGGCTTGCGCGGAAAACGCAATGGCGTTAGAACAAACCATGAGCCAAGTGTTGAGTCAATGGAGCGACGCTAGCGTGCGCAATAACACATTGTTACTCAGTAATGATACGCACACCTTAGTCTTTACCCCAGTTAACTCATCCAAGGCGACAGATGATCCGTTACTTAAGAGCCCAGCGGTAAATTCACGCTTCAACAAGGGTGAGAAATATTAACTCTATATCTCAAAGATCGATTCCTGATCTTAAAGACCGGCTCGTGAACGTAAAAGCCGATGAGTTATCCTAGAGGGCGGTACTTGTTACCGCTCGCTTTTTCACGACACCACCATCCAATGCCAACCTTTATCGACATCAGCTTTCGCTCGCGTCAAGCCTATTTCGCCATAAGCGCATAGTCTTGAAGCCGTCATTTCTTTTTGCTCAGTCACGGTGACGCCGCCTACAAACACAGCAACCCGACTCTCCGGTTCGTCCTCAAAAGGTATCTGAAGCCGTTTAACCGCGGTGACGCATTCTTCACCTAATCGCGAGGCACCCTCAGTGCGAGGCAATATCGCAATAAATTGACTTCCCGTGTAACGACAGACGAGATCGCCTGGTCGTTTAAGCATCTCATCAATGGCTTGTGCCACTTGGCGGATCAACTGATCACCCGCAACCCGACCGTATTGGCTGTTGTAATTAGATAGGTGCTGGATTTCGACCAGCATTAAGCTCAGGGGTGTTTCATCACGGACCGAGCGCTGGATTTCGCGCTCTAATGCTTGCTCAAATTGGGTTCGGTTATATAACCCCGTCAACCCATCACATTTGGTCATTGATTCTAATCGGCTATTCGCATCTTTGAGCGCATGTGTTTTTTGCTCGACTTGGACTTGAACACTGTACGCCCGTGCCTGCAGGCGATAGAGCAGATAACAAATCACAAAAAAGATGCCACTACCGATCAAAAACGTCCACATTGGCACCCAGCTTTGTCTTTGTTGCATGTAACTGACTGTGGGATAGCCCACCAACTCCCACTCTCGTCCGGCAAATAAAATGGGTTCAGCGGGCTGTTGTGCCAGCGAATCCTTCATTTGTGCCAGTTCAACACGATGGGTATGCAACACTTGGCGATAATTAGGATCGGTGGTATCAATTAGGGTGTAATTGATACCGTCATTCATCACGGTTTTTATCGCAAGATTGACCAGGGTTTCTACATCGATCACTGCCACTAAAAATCCACGCAAATCCTGGGTATCATCCCCTGCTAGTTGTTCGGGATCGACGAGGATCGGCATAATGAGTAAAAAGCCACGCACATCACCATACGCCCGTTCAATGGTCGTGGCAGGCGTAGCCACTGGCACACCAGTATTAAAGCTGGTTTTAAGTGCCTGGCGTGTGATGGGTGTTGAGCCCAAATCATAACCCATCACAGCGTCTGATTCATTGTTACCTGAGGTAAATCTAAGGGGAAAATACATATCACGGCGAGAGGCGGGTACTAACTGGCTCTGATCGTTGAGTTCAACAATATTGAAGCTTGTTCGATCAGGCTGAGCCGCTGTCATACCTTGTGTGTAATGCCGGCGTTGATGATGCATGACAATATCGGCCCACTCGATCGATTTGAAACTAGGATGACGCTTTAATACCCCAGAGGTTAGAGGCTGAAAATTGCGGGCGTTTAAGCGATGCCCAGCATCGAAGTGATTCTTAACCGCATAAAGCAGTTCAAGACCCAGGTTGACCTCGCGCGCCAGCGCCATTGCCGCATTATTAACATCCTTGTGCAGCTCTTTACGAATGGCTTCTTGCTCTTTTTGATAGAGTAGATGCGCCGTGAATGCCGCAAACCCTACGCCAATAAGCGCCGTTATGATGATGATACTCCATGCACGCCGAGGCATTATTACTATCCTTACCCTATATTACCTACGCAATAAATATGCTAGCTGCGCGATAAATATGCTAGCTGCGCGATAAACATGTTACCTACGCGATAAACGAGGGGGCGTTATAACCCACTTATCTTGTAAGCGTAGTGGGCAAGACTATAAACGATCAATTTTTTAACACTATCTTGGCATGCAGGCTACATTTACCCCATGACAACTGAGTTGAGACAAGTAACGGCTGCAAACATAAACAAGACACCTGCATTTATACGCCACAATGTGGGCTTAATTCGCTTTATTAAGTGCCAAATTTGCGCAGCGAGAGCCAACAAGCCAAACCCAGCCCCGGCAACAAACGCATTAATCTGGCTAGGTGCGATATCTGAATGACTTAACGCCGCCACGCTTGCGACAAACACCATCAGTCCCATAAACGCCATCACACTTGCCAGTGGTAATAACGTGTCAAAAGCCTGCAAACGTGAACGCGCACGCACTAATAGACCATGCCCCAAGCTTGCACCAAGTAACACCAGCTGTAATACCCCGGCGACAACCAGTAGCCCACCCTCAGCCATCAGTATGGTAATCCATGTAACAACGCCCAATAAATTTGCGACATACAACAAAGGAATGGGACCTGACCGACGTGTTTTGCCCGTTTTTGATCGAAACGCAAATATCCCTAACGTTAAGAAGGGTAAGATGGCGAAAAAACTAGATGGAACCAAGATCAACCAAGCAAAAGTCGGCACCCAAAAAGCATGATGAAAACGCCCTCGCTGGCCGGGGCAAATATCGCCCTTCAAAAGGGCTAACGACAACACGAGTTGTGCCCCCAAAACAGCAGACACGATCGCGGGAACAAGTAACACGTACATAACAAAAATTACCTTACATAAAGCATTAAAAAAGAGTCAACTATTGAACTGATTACATTAAAAAGCGCCATCGATCACATTGAATGCACGAAACAGACTCAAAACCGCCAATAAACTGGCATGTTTGTACACTTATACCAACCTTTATGACAGATAAAAACAACATGACCGCACGACGCGATAATAACAAAGTGGCGCGAGCAGCGGGAACCTTTGCACAAACGGAAAGGACAATGGGTGCAATGATGAGTGAGACCTTAGGGCACATTATTTATAAGCTCCAAATATCATTTTTTGAACTTTGGAGTGCAAAAAAACACGCCAACAGTTTTAATAACACGCGTAGTACCTATCTGCGCAGTCGCTTATGTGTACTGTGTTACGTTTGGGCTGGGCTCACGATCGCTTGGTCTGTCGCTGATTTTCTATTCCTATCGGACACTACCGCCGCCGCCCAACTATCATTGCAACGCTTGCTATTAGGTGGGATGCTAATAACGATTGGTTACGCAGTGAGTCGAGCTAACAATCTAAAATCGGCTAAACTCGGTCTCGTCGCGATGGTGATTGCCACCAACGCCTTTTATTTCTCTGCCAGCCACACCCTTCATTTCCCTACGGAGAACACCGCGTTTTCCTATAGCTACACGCTATTGCCGATCATTCAGATAGTCATGCTCACTATCTTTCCGCTCACCATGCGCGAAAGTTTATCGTTAATGACAATTACTTTAGCTTGCCATCTCTGGGTGGATTCGTTCGGTGGCACCATGACCAGTCCCGACAATATTGCCTCATACTGGTTACAGACAGTGATTGCCTTCATGGTGGTCTGGTCACAGCTTTCGCAATTACATATGATTTTGCGCCTTTATCGCCAGGCGACACTCGATCCGCTCACTGGGATCTATAATCGCCGAATGCTGCTTCAACTGGCAATGCGCGCACTCGCCGTGAGCGAGGAACGACATTCTCCCTTTTCTGTGTTGTTGCTTGATTTGGATAAATTTAAACGCATTAATGACAAATGGGGCCATTACGCTGGCGACGTTGTTTTACAGTCGTTTACACGTACAGTGCAAGAGCGACTAAGAAAATCTGACATCTTTGGTCGTTTTGGTGGCGAAGAGTTTATCGTATTCTTACCTAAATGCAGTGGTGAGGTCACGGCACAAATCGCTAACCGATTACTCGAAGAAGTCGAAAGTATGGATGTGCCAATTGATGAAAGCCGAACGCCGCTCAAGGTGACCGCGTCGATTGGTATCTCCACCTTTCAACCCGGTGACACACTCTCATCATTGATTGAACGAGCGGACAGTGCGCTTTACCAAGCCAAAGCCGAAGGACGAAATTGTGTCCGTGCCTACCAACCGGGTCATCAAACCAGTGTTGATGCACGAAATTCAGTGAGCCGCGACAACATTGATATGCCGACCGAAGCATCACTTTAAATCAGCCGCACGGTGAGTCGACGGCGTTCATGCCATAAGCCCATCGTACGGCAAGCTCATGGCTCAGTATGATACGAGGCCGTGCTCATGGGGCCGCCGTTTGCTGGTGTATTTTGCGAGCGCGGCTTCGACTCACCACCCGGGATAACCCAAACACCAAACCTAATAAAACCAGTCCCAACGCTAATGCGGCAATGACCACGCCGAACCATGCATAATGCTGCCAAGCCGCGATGAGATAAAAGCCGCCAAGACTGCCACCGACATAATAATGTACCAAATACAAAGCCGTTGCGGTTGCTTTGCCTTGTGCAGCTTGGCGGCTCACCCACCCATAAGCTAAAGAGTGAGTGAAAAAAGCCCCACCGCTAACCACCAACAACCCAACAACTATCCAAGGTATATCATGACTTAATGTCACTAATACGCCTAGCATCGCCACCAAGGTGCCAAAGGCCATGCCTCTGATTGCACCATATTTGAGCACCCACCGGCCACTGAGCCGTGATGTCACCGTACCGGCGAGATAACAAACAAATACCGATGACACCAAGCTTACTGGTAACTGATAAGGAGGCGCTACAAGTCGAAAGGCGGTGACCGAAAATAAGTTAACAAACAATGCAAAATTCACCCCACCAATAAGCATGGCTATCCACAAACTTGGCGTACGTAAATGCGACAAGACCCCACGTGAATGGGTGAGCAACGATGTTCTACCTGGGGAGAAATAGCGTTGACGAGGCAGCAATTTTGTCACGATCATCACTCCCGCCAGTGTGAAGGCCGCCATGGCGAGGACCGCACCATGCCAGCCCCACCAATCGGTCATTATACCACCAGCAACGCGACCAGAAATGCCACCCAGTGAATTAGCACTGATGTAACTGCCCACGGCGATCGCTAACGCCTTGGGAGAAAACTCTTCGGCCATGTAAGCGACCGCCACCGCCGCGAATCCACCAAGAGACAAGCCCATCAACGCGCGCAGCAGAACAATCATCCAAAATGATGAGGTACTCGCCATCGCAAGCCCAACAAGCGGCAGCATCCATAAGCTGGTCAGCATCACAGGCCGACGCCCAATACGTTCAGAGAGCACCGCCCAAGGCACTAAGGAAAAGGATAACCCTAGCGTTGCCGCCGCAAGCAACCAGTTCGCACGCGTTTCACTGATCCCATCACTGGCTGCAAACACAGGCAACATCGGTTGGAACAAGTAAAGGTTACAAAAAATCAGAAAAGAGCCGAACGCAAGTGCAAATGCCGTCAGCCGATAACGTGATGAGCCAAGCTCAATCATGACAACCTCACCGTTTAGTCAGATGACCCTATACTAGCAACGGCAATGTGCGTAATAAAATAGATTCACGTTAAGTTAGTTTCATTGTCAGCTATTAGTGCGTCACAATGCCGAACATCACATATTGCCCCTATACTCTATGCAGGAATATCGCTAAAATCGCCGGCCAATTAATCGCCCGCTTTGGCGCATGACTGCAAATCATTTGCTCACACGCGCGGCAGACCAAGAGACAAAGACGTGACACCGACTGCTATATACGACTATACCCCCTACTGGGCCGCTTGCTTCGGGCCTGCGCCTTTTTTGCCAACCAGCCGAGAAGAGATGGATATTCTTGGTTGGGACAGCTGTGACATCATCATTGTCACGGGCGATGCCTATGTCGATCACCCCAGTTTTGGTATGGCCGTGATTGGACGCACCTTAGAAGCACAAGGCTTTCGAGTCGGGATCATTTCGCAACCCAATTGGCACACTAAAGAAGACTTTATGGCACTCGGTGAGCCTAACCTGTTTTTTGGTGTCACCGCGGGTAACATGGACTCGATGATCAATCGCTACACAGCGGATCGTAAACTGCGCCATGATGATGCTTACACCCCGAATAATGAGGGGGGTAAAAGACCTGATCGTGCTGTCTTGGTGTATTCTCAACGTTGTCGAGAAGCTTACAAACAGACACCCATCGTGCTCGGAGGCATTGAAGCAAGTTTACGCCGCCTGGCTCACTACGATTATTGGTCAGACAAAGTTCGTCGCTCTGTGTTGTGTGATGCAAAAGCCGATATCTTATTATTTGGTAACGCGGAACGTGCATTGATTGACGTTGCACACCGCTTGTCACGCGGAGATTCATTGGCCAATATGACGCGTATCGCGGGCACGGCCGTAATGATGAAGTCACCGCCTGAGGGAATGGCAGAAGTAGACTCAACTCGCATCGATAAGCCGGGTAAAGCAATGACGATGCCTAACCCTTATGCCACTGAGACCCAGTGCGAGACCAGCAAAAAAACGGAACCTGACGCGGCGAAACCGATTAGTATTCGTCCTTCTCGCCACGATGCCAAGAACACCTTTGTTCGCTTACCCTCGTTTGAAAAACTCAAAAACGATCGGATTTTATATGCGCATGCCAGTCGAGTGATGCATTTAGAGGCGAATCCCTACTCTGCACGTGCGCTCGCGCAACAGCATGGTGACCAACTGCTTTGGATTAATCCCCCTCCGGTGCCGCTGACCACAGAAGAAATGGATTACGTTTTTGGCTTACCTTACGCCCGCGTGCCGCATCCGCAATACGGCCAAGCTAAGATCCCGGCTTACGATATGATTAAAACATCGGTGAATATCATGCGCGGCTGTTTTGGTGGCTGTTCGTTCTGTTCAATTACCGAGCATGAAGGCCGGATTATTCAAAATCGCTCGCAAGCGTCGATCATTGAAGAGCTTAATGATATCCGCGATAAAGTGCCCGGCTTTACAGGTACCATTTCAGATTTAGGTGGACCGACAGCCAACATGTATCGCTTAGGCTGTGCCGATCCGAAAGCTGAGCGAAACTGTCGTCGTCCGTCATGCGTTTTCCCAAAAATTTGTGACAAGCTCAATACTGATCACCGTCATACCATCGATCTCTATCGTAAAGCCCGTCAAGTCGAAGGGATTAAGAAGGTGCTGATCGCTTCAGGCGTACGTTACGATCTCGCGATCGAATCTCCAGAATATGTCAAAGAGCTGGTCACGCATCATGTCGGTGGATACCTCAAAATCGCGCCCGAGCACACCGAGAAAAACACCCTCGATCTGATGATGAAGCCTGGCATGGGGGCGTACGATCGATTTAAAGCCTTGTTTGAGAAATACAGTAAAGAAGCGGGGAAAAAGCAGTATTTAATTCCCTACTTTATTGCCGCTCATCCTGGCTGTACCGACGAGGATATGGTGCACCTGGCGTGCTGGCTGAAAGAGAATGACTTTGAGTGCGACCAAGTGCAAAACTTTTACCCATCGCCAATGTGTAACGCCACAGCGATGTATCACTCAGAGACCAATCCACTCAAAAAGGTGCGTTATAAAAAACGCGAAGCACTGACCGTCGCCAAAGGAGAGCGCCAACGTCGCTTACATAAAGCCTTATTGCGTTATCACGATCCGGCGAACTGGCCACTGATCCGTGAGGCGTTGGTCTCGATGGGTAAAAAACATTTAATTGGTAACGGCCCGAAATGCTTAGTCCCCACAGAAGATAGCGTAGCGACAACAGGTCGCCAACGTCGCTCAGGGCGTCACGGCACTCAGCGCTTTGCCACTAAGCATCCAAAGCAGCCCGATATCCGCCAGCCTAACAGGCACAAACCGAAGACACATAAACAAGCGGGTTCCAACGCTAAGCGTCGAGATAAACGGACTTAAGATTTGTAGTCAAACGTCACTATACGGCTCAAGGACAAAAGACAAAGAACAGAAAATAGAAAGCAAAACGCCCCAACAATGGGGCGTTTACGATAACGTGTCGGCGTTAGGCCAATATAAGCGATGGCGATTACGGCCTTGGCTAACGGATAAGCTCCATAACGATGACGCCCAATGCCAGCACGCATGCAATGGCCCCAATGACCCAAGCAATTTTTTTCTGCGTGCTCTCTTCCAAGTATTGCGCAGCGGTAATACCGAGTAAAACTAGCAAGATAATAACAACTGTTTTAAGCATTTGTTTGCCTTAGCTTTTAGCTCTTTATTTTACTGTACGCGAAATAACCACAGGTGCAATCCTTTAATTTATACGTTGCCAGAGCGCGCAAGATCAGTGCGCGTATGCGCAAGTCGCAATAATACCTGCAGTGGATGCAACAGCGGTGTCTCACTAAATCGCTTCACTTGGCTACGGCACGAATACCCAGTTGCGACAACCCGCTCTTTAGGTAAGTCAGCCAGTTTAGGTGACCAACTTAAATCATAGATGGCTTCTGAGGTATCGCGCTTATCGGCTTCATGGCCATAGGTACCCGCCATGCCACAGCATCCTACAGAAACGGGTTTAAGCTCTGCGCCAAAATGGGCGAATAAATCAACCCACTGTTGCTCTGCATGAGGTAACTGCGTTTTTTCTGTGCAATGACCAAATAAGTACCAAGGCTCGGACGTATGCTCAGCCTTTGCTGGTAGGCTAGGCACCACATTCGTTAACCACTCATGGCTCAGTAGGACGTTAAAATCACCACGATAACGGCCCAGCGCCTCTTGATATTCATCGCGGTAACACAGCACTAAAGCAGGATCGACACCCATCATCGGAATATTCAGCGCCGCTAGCTGATTTAAAAAGCCAGCGGTATTACGCGCGGTTTGGGCAAAACGTCGTAGAAAACCTTTTACGTGTTGTGCTTTACCGTTGGGCTTAAAGGGAATCAGCATCGGCACTTTTCCCAGTCGGCGGACCAACTTGATCAAGTCGTGAATCAGTGGCGCTTCATAAAAACTGGTAAACGGGTCTTGCACGATCAACACATAGTTTTCACGCTCTTGCGTGGACAAGGCTTGTAGCCACTCGAGATCAAATTTGAGGGCATGATCGCCTGCCAATGCCTGGGCCAATGTCGGCACCGATAAAGCGGGTGTATCGGTGTAACCAATGAGTTTGGCTGTTAAGCCTTGTGCCCACTGGGGTTGGGTTGCGGCATTGACTAACCTAGGCGCTTTAGCCATTAATGGCAGCAAGCTTTCAATATTTGCGACCAGGTGATCTTTGATCGGACGCGGATAACGGCTGTAGTACAACTGCATAAACCGGGAACGAAAGCTGGGGACATCGACTTTAATCGGACACTGACTGGCGCACGCTTTACACGCCAGGCAGCCACTCATCGCTTCCATAACCTCATGGCTAAAGTCATCCGCCTCTTTTTGGCGGGTAAAGTAACGCCCGAATTTCGCCATCATTTCACGGACTGAGGGAGATTGCGTCATGAGTGCTTGCTCGACATCCAACGGATCAACGCCCTGCTCCGCGAGCAAACGTAACCACTCGCGCACAATCCCTGCCCGGCCTTTAGGTGAGTGTCGACGGTCATAACTGACTTTCATCGACGGACACATGGGTGACGACGTATCATAGTTAAAGCACAACCCGTTGCCATTGCATTCCATCGCGCCTTTAAAGCTATCTCTAACCTCAACCGGGATCTGGCGGTCATAAAAACCACGCTTGGTATCATCGACCTGCACCAAAGCATCGTCGCTGTGAATCGGGGTACAAATTTTTCCAGGATTCATCCGGTTTTGCGGATCAAAGGCCGCTTTTACCCGACGCAATTGCCTGAACAGAGTCTCACCAAAAAAGGCAGGACCGTACTCAGAGCGATAGCCTTTACCATGTTCGCCCCACATCAATCCGCCGTATTTCGCCACCAGTGCTACGACCTGATCAGAAATGGTTTTCATCACCCGCTCTTGTTCGGGATCGCACAAGTCAAGCGCGGGGCGCACATGCAATACCCCTGCATCAACATGGCCAAACATGCCATAGTGCAGATGATGGCTATCGAGTAATGCGCGGAACTCACTGATAAAGTCCGCCAAGTTTTCTGGTGGCACACAGGTGTCTTCGGTGAAGGCTACAGGTTTGGCCTTGCCTTTCGTCGCGCCCAGTAATCCAACCGATTTTTTGCGCATGGCATAGATTTTATTAATCGACGCCAGATCACGGCAGATCTGATAACCAATCACGCCTTTTTGCTGTTTCGCTATCAAGCGATCGAGTTGCTCACACAGGGTCGTAATTTGTGCCTCAATGTCGTCGGCATCATTGCCAGCAAACTCGACCATATTAATGCCGTGCATGACCTTACCCGGCACATCCTCCAGCAGATCACTGACGGTATGCCACACAATATCATTACGCGCTAAATCAAGGACTTTAGCATCAATGGTTTCAACTGAAAGCGCCTTAGCTTCTACCATCATGGGCGCATTACGCAACGCTGAATCGAAGCTGTCATATTTAATATTTACCAAGGTGCGTACACTTGGAATGGGCGTAATATTGAGCTTGGCTTCGGCGATGAAGGCTAAAGACCCCTCGGCGCCACAGAGCACACGGCCAATATCGAACTCCGTTACGGTTTGATCGTAAACATGTTTAAGATCATACCCAGTCAAAAATCGGTTGAGTGGCGGAAAGGTGTCGGTGATCAGATCACGATGTTCGCGACATACGGACGACACGGTTTCCAGAGCACGTCCGGCTAAATCACCTCGCGCCATCGCTTGCTTGAGCGGCTCCGGCTTAAGCGGTTGGGTCTCCAACACACTGCCATCAATCAATACAGCTTTTAATCCCAGCACATGATCCGACGTTTTGCCGTAACGTAACGACCCCTGCCCCGATGCATCGGTATTGATCATCCCACCGATCGTGGCGCGATTACTGGTCGATAAATCCGGCGAGAAAAAGTAGCCATACGGACGCAACACATCATTGAGCTGATCTTTAATCACCCCGGCTTGAACACGCACCCACCCTTGTTCAGGGTTGACCTCTAAAACCTGGTTCATATGACGGGAGATATCCACCACCACATGTTGGGTCAGTGACTGACCATTTGTTCCTGTGCCGCCGCCGCGTGGCGAAAACTTAATGTCACTGAAAGGTGGGGCTTGAACGGTCTCACCAATGATGCGCAGATCATCAACCGACAACGGGAAAAGAACGGCTTGAGGCAGTGCTTGGTACACACTGTTATCCGTCGCTACCGCCAGACGGCTTGCGTAGGTCGATTCGATATCGCCCTGAAACCCGCGTCTTGCAAAGCGGTAAGAAAATCAACGACGGCGGACGACAAGCCCGCCTGTGGGTGTATTGCCGGTATCATTGCGGTTCCTGTGCGAGTATCACCATGCCTGGTGCAATTTTAGTTATGCGCCTACTTTACCTTAACTCTTGGCACAGCCAAAGCGATCACAGGGTAAATCCTTCGCGAGTCAATCCTTAAATCCTCATCACCATTCCCGCCAACCGAGCCTAGTGCTTGACCATCTCGCAAGCTCTGGGCTCGCAATCAAAACCCAAGGCCCTAAACTCCACGCTGCCATGGATACAACGATCAATACAATCCAACTCATTCCCGTCACCTGCACCACGCCCCAAGCGGCCAGAAGCAGCCCAGCGACCCCCAAGAAAATCCAGGCCAAGGTCAATAGTTTTCCCATCATGCTCGCAGCCGGTTTATGACTGGGGAAAAGCTTGTGCCAGACCTGACCGGTATATATCCCAGCGCTTAATGCGGCTAAGTAGAGCAGATCGGGTAACTTTAATGCTAACGCCAATAATGCTAGCAACGCACAGACCAATAGCCACAGCCGACCGGTGGTCAGTAGCGGTCGATCTTTCCCTATGGTCACTGCATCTATTTTCACGGTTGCCCAGGCTAGGCTGCTTCCCACTAAGGCGCCAATCACCACATCACTAGCAAAGTGAACGCCCAAATACATGCGGTTGAGCCCCATCAAAATCATCACCGCCAAAGCAAGCACTAACGACCCATATGCCTGTCCATGCGTATCACGACGCTTTAGGTACCAGGCGGTGACAACGGCTGCCGCTAATAAGGTGTGACCGCTTGGTACCGTAAAGCCATCTGCCTTACCGATTTGCAAGTCAGGCCATAGGTAAAACGGTCTTGGCATCGCAAATCCTGTTTTTAACGTGATAGAGACAGTCGCCGCACTGATCAAAAGAAAAAGCAGCGACAGCGCCGATTTATGGCCACGAAAAATAAGAAATAGTGGAACCAAGGCAACGTAAAATGCAATTTCTCCTAAGATGTTGATCAGTCTGAATAAGTATTTAGTCATCGCGCTCGCGACATCGCCCAAGTGCGCGACCACCGTTTGTAGGCCAGAGACGAGGCCATACTGACTTACGTAAAAGGCAGGCGCTAGGGCACTAAAATCCGCTAAAGCAGCGACATCACTGCTAGGCGTTTTTGCCGCCAGAGACCATAGCAACTCACCGCGATCTTTAAATCGATAGCGATAGTCGCCTGCCTGTGCAGGCGGTATTAACAAGGCTTTATCGATTTCAGATCCAAAGTGCAGCGCCTGCCAAACCGGCAACACGCCTGTGCCATTGGCGTTCGAGACAACCGGTAGCGGCGTTTGGCTTTGGCAAGCAAACAATACCCCACGTTTATCTTTGTGAGCGACCTTCCCCACATTGACGCGAAGAGCCGTTTCTTCAAACACTTCACGCGCCAGGGCTCGGGTCGGTGATTCAGTCAAATTCACTCGTCCACCGGGTAAACCATATCGCCCGGTGACTCTATCTTTTATCAACAGTAGTCGCCCAGCAGGATCGGTAATCACACAGGCGACCCCTGCGATCCCTTGCTCCGTTGAAAACGTATCGTCACCTTGTGCTAAGGCATAACTCGACACCCACCAACTAAATACTGACAATAGTACAGCGATACTCCATTTCATTCGGCGGCTCCTGAATGCACCTGTCCTGATAAAAGATAAGGGAAAAGAATGACACAGCCAGACCCTCTCAGCCCCTATTATTACCATCATAACTTTCAAAGCTTGATCGGTTTAGTGTCTGAACGTGACTGGGATCTGCTCACAGGCAAAGAACGGGCTTGGCTTACCTGCTTTCAACAGCTTAGCTTCAAAGCCCAATGTTTGCTGGTCCGTTTATTGATGCGCCGCCATGATTACTTCTTAGCCGACAAACTGACCTATCCCGAGCTCGGAGACACCAGGCCACTGCTCCACAACTTGGCCGATAACGGATTTGTCAGCATCACCGATACTGCTCCCGCTGACGTCTTATTTAACCTACTGAGTAAGGCGCAATTGATCGATGCGTTTCCAGCGGTGGCCTTAGCGAAAAGTGCGAGTAAGACACAGTGGCAAACAGCGATCACTGACACCTATGACGATCCGCTCATCAGTCCCTACGCGCTAGTCGTCTGCCACCAACCGGACCTACTCCCCGTCTTGTTGTTATTGTATTTTGGTAATTCACGCCAAGATTTGAGCCAATTTGTCGTCGCCGAGCTCGGTATTCAGCAATTTGAATCGTATCCTGTTAGTCAGTCTGAGCGTTTGTTTCAACACCGCCAACACATTGATGATTGGCTGCACTTGTCTGCGCTTACCGACACGGTTTGGCAAGCAAAGAAAGCCAAGCGTCCAGCGTTGATTCTTGCGCTACAATCACGCCTTCCTCAGCCGTTTGAGTGGCCGCCACTTGAGCGCAAAAGGCAACGGTTAGTTAATCGTATTGCACGTGAGTTTGAGCGCCACGATGACTTCCCTTGTGCCACATTGCTTTACCAAACCACCACGCAACCGCCAAGCCGGGAGCGACAAGCTCGCATGTTGATTAAACAAGGTTATATTGATGACGCATCACGCATCATTGCGGCCATGCTCGACGCGCCTCACGATGAGGAAGAATATGACGTCGCTTGTCGTATCGCCAAACAAAAGCCCCTCAGAGAGCATGCCCGTTTGGTGCCGACAAACTCAGTCAATCCTGCCATTGTGGATAGTGAGACATTGACACTCCCCCTTGAACATCGGGTGGAATGGGACGTTGCGGCGTATTATCGATGCCAAGGCTGGCAAGTATGGTATAGCGAAAACAGTTTGCTGAATGCGCTGTTCGGGCTCTTTTTTTGGGACATTCTATTTTTACCCATCAGTGGCGCCTTTGTGAATCCATTTCAACGTGGCCCGCGCGACCTGTATAGCGACGACTTTGTCACCAAAAGACAACCCCAAATTCATGCGCGCTTGGCAAACATTAATCAAGCACGCGATTGGATAGCACGACACTATCAACAAAAACAGGGGCTCAGTAATGATTGGGTCAACTGGTCTGTGATTGAATGGCCGCTGCTTGACGCCGCCTTACACGCCCTCAGCGACACACAGCTAAGCGCGTGTTTTAAGCGTATTTTGTTCGATCGACGCCATAATCGACGCGGTCACCCCGATTTGTTTATGTGTCGAGGCGACGCTTATCAATGGGTAGAAGTGAAAGGCCCAGGAGATGTGTTGCAGCCTCATCAAAGCCGCTGGCTTCAGTTTTTTCACCAGAATGGCATTTGTGCCAAAGTCGTCTATGTCACTTCAGCTACGTCAAACAGCTAGTCAGGTCTAATCGTCAATAGAAACGATCAATGTATGTGACGTTGTCACTTAGCGTCTTCAGTATGAGGATTAAAGATGTAGTGCGAGCCATCGTAAACAAGTCGTTTAATCAAGGCTTCACAGTGTTTAAGGCCACCGCGGTCAAACGATACGCCGTAGCGTTGCATTCCCCATTTTTGCTGACGGTTTTCCACTTGCCCGCTTAATACAAAGCAATCGTCGCTATCGGGCGCTTGGATTTGTATCGCGATTTGATGGTGCTTTTCAAAAACGGGCGCAATAGCATCAAAACTAAACCCACAGCCACCTGCAGAAATATCGGTAAGATTGACCGACAAACGACGACTACCTAGAGGAACTTCACCTTTCACATTTAATTCATAACGATTATCTTTGCGCTGTTG
This sequence comes from Salinivibrio sp. EAGSL, assembly GCF_013366455.1. Taxonomy (NCBI): domain Bacteria; kingdom Pseudomonadati; phylum Pseudomonadota; class Gammaproteobacteria; order Vibrionales; family Vibrionaceae; genus Salinivibrio; species Salinivibrio sp. EAGSL. The sequence goes on from NZ_JABWMG010000014.1 coordinate 53,989, forward strand.
AATCAATTTGGCTTGCTGTGGTAACTCAACCACCACCAAATTAACGGGCGCTTTGAGTACGGTGGAAATTTTGGATGCAAACCGTACTTTCGCGCCTTCACCCTCATCAGAAACGGCATCCACGGCGAGGCGATAACCTTCAATAAAAAATTGATTAACCTGATTGAGGTTTTCCGTGGGCAGAGAAAAGAACAACCGTTTTTCGCCATCAAAACCGATAAAGGTACAGTCAGAGCGATACGTTTGCCCCACCGGGGTTTTAATTTGTACCTGGGTGGTCGTTCCGTGTTTCATGAATGCCACGGCTCGCAGACCAATGACGGTGTCTTCTCTTACGGTTCTATATTTTTTGGCCTTAAGCTGAGGCAAAGACTGCATCATTCTCAATTCTTGCGGTTAAGAGAACAAAGGTAACGGCAAATTCAATCCCCGTTACCACTTGGAAGCCATGACGCGCACGTAATGCGTTATTGGCACGTCCAGCTGTTGACACGTCAAGCTGTTGACACGTCAAGCTGTTGACACGTCAAGCTGTCAACACATCAAGCTATTACACGTTAACGATAACAGCCGTTGGCTACAGCAGGTACATAACAAACTGCATTAAAGGTACCGTATTGCCGCTCGAACCAACCACTTGATTACCTTCAATCCGGGCGGTAAGCGTGGTTGTTCTTTCCGACTGCGTGACGAACCCCGCACTGGATAAGTTACTGACTTTTTCTCGCCATGGCGAGCGTGAAAGCAACACGTTTGGTACCGCCACATCCAGATTGCCAGACAACTGACTCACCAGCTGATTCAGGCCAAACTCACCCGTGGCGTCGCCACCGCTTAGCTCAAGGCGCATATCAACGCTAACGTCCCCTTCTGGAAGCGTCAGGCTTGCCGGCGACAAATTAACCGATAACCCCGACTGCAACAAATCCACAACGGCTTGTTCCATCGCAGACGCACTTCCCGGCGCCGGGCCCTCTTGCCACTGTGACGATAGCAATGCGATCTGAGACATAGCCGTATAATCAAGGTGGTTAGCATCTAACGCGACCACCAAGTTGCGCCAACGGGTTTGATCTGGCAACGTTATCTCACCAACGGTGAGTTGATTGGTATTATTCAGCGACCGCGCTGACGCCGATTCAACCAGCTCATTGCCAATTTCAAGCTCAACCTGAGCAAGCTGGACCGATTGACCATTGCCGTTATCTAGCTGCGCTTGCTCAATCGAGAGCGACTGATTACCAATCCATAATCCCTCTTGCAGATAACCTTGGCCGCTCCCTGTGATGGTATCAACTTTCAACTGCTGGCCATTATCATCATTAAAGGCGAGAGCAGGCAGTGAGAAGGTTGCTTTACCGCGTCCTTTGCGGTCAATCTCGCCTTTAACACTCAGTTCACTTGCGGTTAGATTACTGTTTGACTCCGAAAGCGAGAAAGGCGCCACCGTCAGATGATAGTCAGAGGCGCCGGTCAGCAGCGTATCAAGGTCTAAGCGAACCGGTGTCGGATTACCTGGCCATACCTTTTGAGTAATTTGTTGTAGCTCTGGGGTCATTACCAAAGTATTGCTCGACGAGACCCCCAATACACCGTGAGATATCTCTGATGTGATCTCGTAGGCAACCGGTAACCCTGACTGCTCCAATAATGCTTTACTCTCGCCCTTAAACTGGACACGCGTAACCGCTTGTGAGCTTAAGTAGCCTCGCTCATAGGTCTGTTTCTCGAGCGTAAAATCTGCGGTTGTGCGTTGATCCACTTCACGCTCATACATTGAGTGCGCAATTTGGCCCGTTGCAAATGGCCAACATGCAACCACCGCAAGGCCGCCGGCAATGGCGCCATACTTTCCTAAAAACATGTCTTTTTTGCTCCAAGGACACGAAAACCATTAGTGTAACCAAAAATGGACGCTGACGATAATATACTAATAGATTGGGATACAGGTTTAAGTCAGTCAGCAAGCATCATTTGTCTATCCATCGAATAGGTCACGATGGGCGCGCGCATTAAGGTTGCGAGGTTTAGCAGGATATGTTCATGAATGTCGACTATTTCGCATCATTGAAGCGAATAAATGCCTATAATCAAAGCGAATTCGCGACAAATCGGCAGAGTGTATGAACCCTTATGTGATATTGTGCATTGACCAAGACCCTATCGCGGTGGAAAAGCTCTCTCACGACCTCGCGCCGTTTCGCGATGTCTTTGATCTATGCAGTACTGATACCCCTGACGATGCCTATGCGTTGTTAAATGATTTGAAAGCGAACGAGCAACAGGTGGCGTTATTGATTTGTCATAACGCGCCTGGGAACAATGATGGCATTGATTTATTAGTCAACGTTGACAACCATGCCGCCAGTAAAGGGGCGCGTACTATTTTGCTCAGCGAAGCGCCGCAGTACGATGTCATTTTGCAGGCAGTCAATGAGGGCCGGTTAAATTATTGCATGCACAAGCCGTGGCGAGCAGATGAATTACGGCGGGTCGCAGAGAAAGAACTCACAACCTATGTCTTGCGGCATTGCCAACACGATCTATTGCGTTATAGCGAAGTGCTGGATCATCGCACCTTACTGGATGCGCAAGTCGAACGTGAGATTAACCAATTTCAGTCACAATTGCTCGCGCCAGCCGAAAGCAATAAAGCAGACATTGCCGACCGAGTGATTGCTGGCCTTTATGCCTTTTTTGACGGCAATGACGAAAGCCGTGCCTGCCGAACCTACAGCGCCAACCATGTACTCACGAAAGAAAACCAAGATAACGCATTTTTGTGGTTTATTGCCGAAGGCGACGTTGGGCTCTATAAAACCGACGATAAAGGGCAAGTGCACCATGTCTCTACCCTCTCTGCCGGCAGTTTGATTGGTAGCATGTCGTTTGTCACTGGCGAGGTCTCTTTCTCGACTGGGCGCACACTCACTCGCACCCGAGTGATCAAAATCGACCATACGCTATTTAGCAAAATAATGACCAGCCGCTCAGAGCTGTTACCCCTGTTTATTCAATACCTACTATTGCATTTTAACCAACGCTTAAAGCGCAGCATTGATACCGAAATCCAGCTACAGCAAACACTCGCTTCGCTGGATGAGGCCAATCGCCAGTTGTTAGAAAAAGAAAAAATGGCGCTCCTGGGCCAGCTGGTCGCCGGTGTCGCACATGAACTCAATAACCCTGTTTCCGCGATTTTACGTAATAGCGACGCACTTGCCGACGCTTTAGAGCACGTCGCAAAAACGCCCCTTGATGCTGCCAGCCGCGAACAAGCCCTTACCCTTTTGCAAAACAACCGCGACAGCACCCCGCTATCAACCGCCACCGCGCGAACACATACACGTACGTTAAGTGAAATGACCGGGAATAAACGCACGGCACGAGACCTGGTGAATATTGGCCTGTATCAACAAGATACGGTGACCAACTGGCAACAACGTTTGGGACCACATTTTGACACTGAATTGGCGACTTGGAAGCAATACGCCCGTTGTGGTCGCCTATTACGCTCTAATCATGTATGTGCAGGTCGGATCGCCGATCTCGTCAAAAGCTTACGCACCTATGCGCGCCAAGACAGCGAACAGCGCCAGCGTACTCATATTATTGAAAGCATTGATGACACCCTGACGTTATTCGAACACCGACTCAAACCGCACCAATTAGAAAAGTACTATGACTGGGTGCCTGACATTATCACTCAGCCATCAGCTTTGGCACAGGTTTGGACCAACCTTATTGCCAACGCACTGGATGCGATGCCAGAGCCGGGCACACTTACCGTGACAGTTAAAACCCTTAACGACCAAGCATCTGGCATGATTCAAGTATCGGTGACGGATACGGGGATAGGAATGACGCAAGAACAGCAAGAAAAAATGTTCGCGTTAAACTACACCACCAAGCGCGAGGGGCATTTTGGTTTGGGTATTGGCCTGACCATGTGTCAAACCATTGTTCATCAGCAAGGGGGCGATATTCAGGTCCGCTCCCAACTCGGGAACGGCACCACGATGACAGTCACCTTGCCCATAGCACTCCCCGCCTCTGCCAATAAGGAGCCACAAGCATGAGCCAATATTTAATTTTATGTGTGGATGATGAACGCGATGTCCTCGATAGCGTGATAGACGATTTGCAAGGTTTTACCGATCACTTTGAGGTCGAAGCCGCCGAGTCCGTTTCCGAGGCACGCGATGTGATTCGCGATATGGCCACGGAAGGAACACAACTGGCACTTATCTTGTGTGATCACATTATGCCAGGTGAATTAGGCGTCGATTTTCTCATTGAGCTGGCTAGTCAGCCTCAAACCGCTTCGGCACGCAAGGTCTTACTCACGGGTCAAGCAGGGCTGGAAGATACAGTATCAGCGGTGAATCATGCCAGTTTGCACTATTATCTCGCAAAACCGTGGCAGAAAGACACCTTAGTGAGCGTGGTGACCGATCAATTAACCAGCTATGTGGTTGCTCACGAACCCAATTTGTTCCCTTGGGCTAGCGTACTCGATACCCCGCGTGTCGTGGAGGCGATTAACCGCAACAAATGGAATATGGACGGCGAATAGTCCCAATTTATTGCCATAACCGCGCATTGGGTCAGAAATGCGTAAAAAAGCCTAAATGACGGGCGGATGTGCTTGTTTCAGCGCGCAATCGTCTTATAGAATGATTTCAACACCAATAACAAGTGGAATTGATAATGCGTAAATCTCTTTTAGCTAGCGCGATTGTCGCGTTGGCTTCTTTCAGCGCCGTGGCCAATGAAGAAGACGCCAACCTCACCACCATGAGTAATTTTAGTTACGATTACTTGGAAGGACGTGTCGGTGTTAGCCCCCTCACCTATGGTGCAGGATTTAGCATGTCTATTCACCCTAATGCGCACATTCGTGTTGAAGCAGATACCGAGTTTGATTCGGATTGGGATACCGCTGCAGGGATTGGTTTTCATGCACCGATCAATAACTGGGCAGACTTGACCGGTGAATTGCTTGCGCGCGGCGTCAATAAAGAGAACTTCAACAGCGATGTGGGTTTAGAAATCAATCTTGGTATTCGCCAATGGTTGGGGCCACAAGTTGAAGTGGGCGGTGAAATCGGTCTACTCACCGTGGATGATGAAGAAGATACGTTTGGCTCTGCTTACGGTCGATTCCACGCAACCGAACTGTTCTCGTTAGGCGCGGCATACCGAGTTAACGAGTGGTATGGCGACCAGTTTATGTTTACGACACGCTTTAAGTACTAATAGCCATACAGCCAAGATCAAAAAACCCGCTTTGATGCGGGTTTTTGTTTTTCTGTCAGTGACGAAGGTTCGCTTCTGCCCAGTCCTCAGCGAATCAATAACATGGGTACCGTCGATTCAATCAGCAGCTTGGTGGTGTTACTTCCGACAAAGAACTGACGTAGTTTTGAATGCCCGTACGCCCCCATCACAATCATACCCACTTGATTTGACGCTTGATAATCTAAGATAGCTCGGTGTACCTCACCCGTGAGTTGCGCTTGCACGACATTGACGCCTGCCGCTTGCAATCGCTCAGCCGCCCGTTTAAAAGCAGCCAATTTCTCTTGCGAATCTTCTACCATCACTAAGTGACAAGTCATTCCCGCTAATAATGGGGTGACGAGCGCCTTCTCCACCAGCTTTTCACTGATGTCACTGCCGTCAAATGCGAGCAAATAACTGTCAGGTGTCGAGAACTCACCATTAGCAATCAGCGTGTGTGCCTTAATTGAACGCACGACACTTTCAAGTTGTGAACCGATGGCTCTAGCATCACTTTGATGTACTTCACCAGATTTTCCCAGCACCAAGACACGCGTTTGTGCTTCCAGCTCAAGCAAGGTTTCAACCAAGTTGCCATGACGTTGCAAGGTGCTAACATCACCCAAACCTTTCGCTTTGGCGTCGTCTGCCAGCTCAGAAAGTAGCACTTTCCCATGCTTCATTTCGAGCTTAGCGCGCTGACCATCTAGCTCAACCAATTCTTGTAATAGTTGCTCTCGACTGCCTGCAGCTAAGTTACCGGATAGTTCAGGCTCCGGCTGGCGAGACGATTTATCCAGCACATGGAGTAGTGTTAAGGGTACAGACAGACGGCTTGCCGCCCAAATGCTCAACGCTGCCACTGGCTTTGAATAATGCGGGCCATCGACGCATGCTAGGATCCGTTGCTCCAAACCTTCTCTCCTCTTTGTTGAATATCGCTGCCCATTCACTCAATCATTTGCTGACAACGATCAGCTCTTTATCACATTTGCCACTATGCCATTGATAGTGACAGACACTCGCGTTTCGTAAAGCGTAAACCGGTAAAAAATTGATCCCGCCACTTTTATACTTAGATATCCGGTATCCTGACAGTAACAGGGCAAATCACACCTTGGTTCACCAAACTGACGATGTCTTTTTCTCACTGACGATGCCTTTTAACGCAGGTTGGTGAGGAATCAGGCGTTCATTCGAATTTTCACACCTGACTAACACACAAACGCCACGATCTGCGCTAGGCTTTGCGACTTCTTCATTTCGTCAGGATAAAAAGACAGCATGAATCCAGTTGCCGGGCCTTTCCCTCGAGATACCTATCGTTTCCCAAAGGGCCGCTTTTCGATAGTGAGTGTTTACAGCTTTACCAGTGCCGCGATTGTGGCCTCAACGATTTTCTCGCTCCTTTTATTTCTCTCGCTTGATGACAACCCGTTAATGCAGTGGTTGTTTGGCGCGCTTGCTGTCATTTTTGAAGCAGGTAAGTTTTATGCTTGGTATGAGTTTGGCGAACGTCGTGCCCACGGTAACTATACTGGCGCCGCCTCGGCACTCGGTTTTTATCTCATTTTGGCTCTAATCTCGATTGGCGGTAGCATCGGCGGCATTAACAGTGCCACGAATGCAGCACAGAGTGAGCAGCAACAAGGCCAAGCCAAGGTCGCGGCTTATGACCGCCAAATTGAAGCAATTGAGCAGCAAATTGCACTGAATAACGAGGCCGCTGAACGGTATATTGAGCTAGATAGAATTGCGACGGGTGTTGCACGGCTGCAACGGGAAAACACCCAGTTGCGCAAAGAACAACAACAACTGGCATTAACGCGTGACAGTTTACCGGCGGTGGCTCAAGGCTCCGTTTTAGGACTCATCAGTAATCTCGCCAATACCTTAGGGGTGAGCACGGATCAGGCCCAATCTTGGCTGGTGATATTTCTTTCCGTATTATTAGATTTATTCGCGGCTTTTTTTGTTGGCGTCATCGGTGAGGAACAACGCTTTCGCCACTGGTACCATCACCCACACAGCGATCCTTTAAACGCGACTACACCTGCAACATCGAGCGAGACCCAGACGACCTCAGGCCAGGCAACCTCCTTGCCTGAAACGCCTAACGATGAGACGCTTGGGTTCCCCTACACCGATATAAAAACCGCACTTGCTGCCAAAACGATACGCTGTAGTAAAAAAGCGGTAAGCACTGAGTATGCGCTAAGCCAAGACACTGTCGATAATCTTTTTACTCAATTGCAAAAAGAGGGGCTCGTCGCCAAAAAACCTAACCATCATTATCATTGGGTCGGTTAGACTAGACGAAAAACACAACAAGAAGGTGACCTATGCATAACGCTGCACAAGAGCTGCATGCTCCCAAAGCATCGCTATGGCGCGCATTAGGCGATGTTAGTCCGCTTTGCCTCGCCGTTCTCCCGTGGGGAATTTTATGTGGCTCATTAGGGCTGCAAATGGGCTTTAGTGCCTTGCAAACACAGGCGATGTCATTACTCGTTTTCGCGGGTGCAGTGCAGTTGTCCGGCACCATGATGGTCGGCAGTGCGGCTGGCCTACCCGCCGTGTTGGGCTCTACTTTGGTGATCAGCGCACGCCACCTGTTATATGGCGCACACTTTCGTCAGTACATTACCCCTTTGCCTCTCAAGTGGCGCCTCGGCCTTGGCTTCTTATTAACTGACGAAATGTATGCACTTTCAACCGCACACACTCGCAAGCACGACAGGTTTTCTAAACATTATGCCCTTTATACCGGCGCGGCGTTTTACATCGGTTGGAATCTAGCCACCTTAGCGGGCATTTTGGCGGGGTCACAACTTAAAGCATTGGAGGCCATTGGGCTCGACTTTGCCATTGCGGCAACATTCATCGCGCTCACGGTACCCAGTATAAAAACACGGCCCGTTTTACTGTGCGCCTTAGCGAGCGGTTTAAGCATGTTGCTACTCACCTATTACCAGATCCCTCATGCGCTGATTATGGCAACCGGAATTGGCATGGCGTCGGGGTTGCTCGCTGAATCGCTACCCGCTAGGAGGATGACATCATGAACTACTGGTTAATGATCGTTGCCATGGCGTTGATCACCTTCTCCGTGCGCTACCTTCTGCTTGCACGCAGTGTACCTGTGCGCATCGGTCCTCGATTGCAACGGCTACTTACCTACTCAGCACCGGCGGTATTGACCGCGCTGTGGGTGCCGATTGTCTTCTTTCCCGAAGATAAACTGGCTATCTCTACTACCAACCCTTATTTGCTAGGCGCGATGGTTGCCATTGGCTTAGCGTGCACCCGTTTATCAACGTTATTAGTCGTCGGGATATCGATTGGCTTCTTTGTTGCCCTTCAGCTACAGGTGTTCGGCTAACGCATAGAAAAACAAAAGGCGGGAGCATTTACCCGCCTTTTTCATCATCTTCAATATATCTGTGATTCACATATGAACATCAGTTATTTTGAACACGTTGCTTTTGAACACCTTGCTTTTGAACACGTTGGTGTACGCGTGAGACGTGCACCAATCCTGTTAATTTGATACTCGGCTTGAGCAGAAGCTGCGCACTCCCGACGATAAAGAGCCAGGTGCCGCTTTCTATCAATGCATCATTGAGAAAAAAGAAGCTTCCAATCAAAAACCAGATCGCAATCAACAGGTCGTTAAATGCACCAAAGGCTTCATAACGACGCTGAATCGCAAAATGCTTATTACCAATATCAATATCCAGCTCTCGGCCATTACGCTGTATCATTTGCTTCCTCTGGACCTTGGTATTAATAATCGATGGCATTAACAGTCAATGTGTTGGCGTTTAATCCCCAGCATCGTCTGCACCATATTCAAGAAGAAGGTGACAGCACTCATGCCTAAAAACAACCATGCAAGAGGAATGAAGGCGAATAGCTCTTGTATCGAACTGTTTGCAGCTATTTGTGGTGTGGAAAGGTTGAAAGCGAGCAGGCAACCGATGCCGAGTAGAAAGAAGATAAAAGATGTACGAAAATGTCGCAGTAGGGTTAACATAAAACCTTTTTTAATTACTTCAGTACCCTTTGTGACTGACTACTGTCTCAGAAGTTCCCTGTTTTTTGCATTTTTTTCAAAAAAAAGCGTTCACCATGTTGGTACCAAGGTGAACGCTGGCCTACGTGATTAGCTTAACACCAATAAATCATCGAACCTACAGCTTGTAGGTCGAGACTTTGTCGTTCAGTTTGGTGGCTTGATGACGCAGATTATCCGCCTCTTGTGAGGTATCGTTAGCGCTGTGTACTAAGTGCTCAGACACATCCTTGATTGAGGTAATATTCTGTGTGATTTCACTCGTGACATGAGTCTGCTCTTCCGCTGCCGTGGCAATTTGCGTCGCCATATCACTGATCTGATTTACCGCCGCATCAATTTCACTCAGCGCCGCAGTAGCTTTATCAACATCAGCAACCGAATCGCCCGCCAGGGATGAACTGCTTTCCATGGTCGACACAGCGCTAGCAGTCGTGGTTTGCAAGGTCTCGATCGTTGATTTGATTTCTTCTGTGGAGGCGTGTGTACGTTGCGATAAGATACGAACTTCGTCGGCTACCACCGCAAAACCGCGACCTTGTTCACCCGCACGTGCCGCCTCGATCGCCGCATTCAACGCCAACAGATTGGTTTGCTCGGCAATACCTTGAATGGTCGATAATACGGTTGAAATCTCTTGCGAGTGTTTGTCCAACTCGGCAACGATGGTGCTCGCCTGCTTGAGTTCATCCGATAAGCGTGTGATCGATATTTTGGTATTTTCAACCACCGCACGCCCGTTATCGGTACTTTCCGTCGACGCTTGCGCTGTGCTGGCCGTGTGCTCCGCGTGAGAAGCAATCTCTTGCGTGGCGGAGGCCAGTTCAGTAACCGCCGTGGCCACCATAGTGACTTCTTGTTGCTGTTGATTAATATCATCTACGTTACGGCGAGCGCGTTCAGTACTGCTATCTGATTGCGAGGTCAACTGCTGCGCTTGTTCACGAATATGGCTGATGAGCTGATGCATACTGCCAACGAAAGTGTTGAAGTTTTTTGCCAACTGCCCCACTTCATCGTCGCTTTCTACCTCAATCCGTTGCGTAAGATCACCGCTACCATGAGCAATTTGCTCCAACGCGTTAGAAACATTGGTTAACGGCCTAAACAGTATATTAACCAGTAAGTTAAATAACAGCGTACATGCAATAACAACCGCAATAGTGACCGCAATTTGTCCCCACACTGCATCAAACAGTGGTGCCACTAAGGAGTCGTAATTAATGACGGTCACTGTGATCAAGTCGGTATCTTTGATCGCTTTTGCGTAAACGACACTTTCAGCGCCGCCTACCTCAGCGGTGACACTCCCACCGGAATTCATCGCCGATTTTATCGTATTAAACGATAACCCTAGTTCACTGATGGATTGATTAAGCAGATCGGTGTTCGCATGCGTAAAAACATTGCCATCCTGGTTGGCAATAAACATATAACCACTACCAGGCAAAATAACTTTCTCCAAGCCCTCGATGATATCGCCAATCTCTACATCTGCGCCCAACACCAAGGTTTGCCCATTAAACTGCAATGCCTTACCCAATGAGACAACATTCGCCCCCGTTGCTGCAGCTACCGTTGGATTATCCATAAACACATTAGACGGCGAAGCCTTGGCATTGGTGTACCAGCCCCATTTTCTAGGGTCGTCATTACCCGGCGGCAACACCACCCCATTGGCATTATCTTGGCTACCGTCCGGATACGCGAGAAAGACATTATCAAATCCGCCCGAATCGCGAACCTGTTTGAGGTGAGTAACCATGTTGTCTGGATCCGCTTCGCGGGTCAGTGATGTCATGGCTCGCTCTTTGGATGCCACCCAATCCGACACATACTGATTATACGACGCTGTTGTACTCTCTAGTCGTTGCGCCACTTCTGTATCGAGTCGCGACAAAGAGGCTCTAAAAGAAAGCGCCTCGACCAGAAAGCCACCGATAATAATGGCAAGCCCGGCAGAGACCGCCAGCTTGTGCTTGAGGGAAAGTTTTTTAAACATAACTGCCTTGTTAGTCCGTCATAATGTGTTAATTATAATTTCAGTAAAACAGTGTTCCTGACGCCCGGCAAAATGGGCGCCAAACAACTGATAGGTCCATCACAACATTTTTGTGAAAGGGTTACTCAGTCTGTTGTTAACTGGCTATAAAACAGACCACATGCTGCAACAAACCTAAGCTTACGGTCACTGTTATTGTATCGCACTCACAGCTTAACAGGCATGGTAGCGGGTTGCCTGCGCCAGATCAGATAAATGTAACAAGCTGAAAAGTTGAATATTACGTTCAACATCCAAATCCTCATTCTCACCTCGCAACTTTTAATGACCTACACTACGCTTTAACTAATTGAGATAAACGCTAATAGGGGCGAATTGAATGGACTTGTTTGCAGATCAACGTGACGGCGCAGCGCCCAAGTCTACTGACACAAATACAGCGTCGGCGGCAACGCCATGGCGTATACTGCTGATTGATGACGATGATCTGATGCATGAAGTGACACGGCTAGCGCTGACAGGGTTCACTTTTCAAGGACGCCCGCTAGAGCTGCTTTCTGCCTTATCAGGTCAGGAAGCAAAAGAGATTTTACAGCGAGAGCAGGACATTGCCTTAGCGCTTGTCGATGTGGTGATGGAAACCGAACATGCTGGACTTGACCTGGTACGCTATATCCGTAACGAAATGAACGATCATGTTATTCGGCTAGTGCTACGCACAGGTCAAGCGGGACAGGCACCAGAAGATAGCGTAATTCGAGACTATGACATTGATGACTACAAAGAAAAAACCGAGCTGACGACACAAAAGCTGAAAACCTTACTCTACTCGATGCTCCGCTCGTATCGCGATCTATGTACGATAGAAGAACAAAAGCAAGGCCTTAAGCGCGTGATTGAGGCATCAGCCAATGTACAGAACACCACGAATCTGCAACATTACGCCACCGCGGTGTTAGAACAGCTTACCTCACTGCTTCATATTCACGATTCTGCCTTTTATTGCGTGGTACAACCACGCCCAGGCGCCGAAGAAACAAGAGCGTTAACCCTCGCCGCGACCGGTGAATATGTGGACTGCTATACCGAGTGCGCGTTTGAAAAACTGCCTCCTATTGTATCAGCTCGATGCAAACAAGCCCTCGAAACTCGGACGAGTATTCAGTTTGATGATGGGTTTGTTCTATTCCATCGTGATGATGAGGATGTCGAATTTCTGTTGTACGTCAACCACGCGAAAACTCTTTCGGAATTAGATCAGCATTTACTCAAAATCTATATGCAGAACATTGGTTTAACCTTTGAGAATCTCAGCCTCATGGTGGATCTTCGCGAAACCTCCAAAGAGTTGGTGTACAACCTTGCCAATGCCGTTGAAGCGCGGAGTAAAGAAACCGGCGCTCATGTACAACGTGTGTCTTTATTTTGTGAAAAACTGGGCGAGCTGTATGGGCTGGATGAACAAAAAACGATGCTGATGAAACATAGCTCACCGCTGCATGATGTGGGTAAAGTCGCCATTCCTGACGCGATTTTACATAAACCCGGTAAGCTCAATGCAGAAGAGTGGGACATCATGAAAAAACACGTTGAATATGGCGTAGAAATACTGAGCCACTCAAAGCGACGATTAATCTTAGAAGCCAAGGAAATAGCAGCCACACATCATGAAAAGTGGGACGGCAGTGGCTATCCTAACCAGCTAGCCGCAGAGGCAATCCCGATTAGCGGGCGCATTTCAGCTTTGGCCGATGTATTTGATGCGCTAGGGTCTAAACGGTCTTACAAAGAAGCGTGGACAGATGACGATATCCGTCATGAGTTATTCGCGCAACGCGGCAAACATTTTGAACCTAAGCTCGTCGATTTACTCCTTGAGCATTGGGATGACTTCGTTGCCATTAGGGAAGCGTACCCAGATTGAATTGAAGATTTACATTTAGATTTTTCTCTTAATCATCATTACAGCGCGCCAGTCTATCTATGACCCGAAGCCATAAATTCGATGACAGCATTCGTAACCCTTTCTTCAGCCTGGTAGGCCGACGCATTCTGCTGATTATGGTTTGTCTCAGCGGTTTTTTCACGCTATTGACCACAGTGTTGCAGAGCTATTGGCAGTATGATGAAGCCTTTAGTCAAGTAGAAAATCGCCATGATGAAATTGAGCATATCCACGCCGAATTAATCGCGAGCTCACTGTGGATTTACGATCTCACCAGTGTTCAAGAGCGAATCGATGGATTAGTCAACCTTCCTCATGTTGACTACCTAGCCATACGGTCCGAAAACTATCTTTTTGAGGCAGGCAAGCCAGTCGACCTGAAAAAGATGGTGAATGAGTACCCACTGGAATATGATGACCCAGATACAGGTAAAACGCAGCGCGTCGGTACCGTCTATGTTGAGTCAAATATCCAGACCATCTATACCGAATTGACGCAGCGTTTTTTTATTACCTTGCTACTCAACCTCATAAAAACCTTGCTGGTTTGCTTCTTCATTCTCTTAGTCTTTCATTATACCGTCAGTCAAAGAGTCTTTAAAATTGCTCAATTTCTTCGCCACTACAACCCACTCGATCCCAAGGACGACAAACTCATTTTGCCGCGAAAACGCTTCATTATGGAAAGAGAGGATGAGCTCGACTGGCTTGCCGACGAAGCCAATAAAATCACCAATAATATGTCAACGCTTTACCGTAATATTATGTTAGAGCGTGAGCGGCTATCGGACTTTACCCATGTATCTTCTGACTGGCTCTGGGAAACCGATGCCGATCTCAAGCTCACTTTTTGTTCTGAGCCAATGCGACAAGCATTCGGTTTAGGGGCCAATCGCTTTCCCAACCTCAAAGACTTAGTGCATGGCATTGGCTGTCAGCAATTTGTGACTTATCTTAATCATCAACAAGACTTTGCCATGTGTGAAGAAACCATCCCATTCGGAGAGCAAAGCCGTTATTTTGTATTTCAAGCGATCGCCCATCATGGTGTGAATGGCTTTCGGGGGTTTCGTGGTACCGGCATTGATATCACTGAGCTTAAAGCCGCGCAATTTGAACTGGAAGCATTGAACCAAAATCTAGAGTTAACGGTGGATGAGCGAACTAGAGAGCTGCAAGAAAGTATGGAACACCTAACAGCGGCGCAAGAGCAGTTAGTTGAGTCAGAGAAACTGGCCGCGTTAGGCAGCTTAGTCGCCGGCGTTGCACATGAAGTTAATACCCCGTTGGGGATCGCGGTTACCGCCTCCTCGGTTGTTCAAGACGTCACCAAAACGCTCAATCAAGCATTTGAAAACCAAACCCTGACCAGCACGCAGTTTGCTTCTTTAATGAAGCAGGCGAATGAGAGCATACAAATGCTCGAGCATAACCTAACACGTGCCACACGTCTTATTCGCGACTTTAAACAAACCGCGGTCGATCAAGTCTCTGAAGCACTCACTGAATTCGATGTCAAACAAACCTTAGATGCATTGATTGCTAGCCTGCACCCAGAAACGCGTAAAGTCCCAGTGACGCCGCAGGTTGTAGGTGATAACAATATACGGATGTACAGTTTACCTGGTGTGATCACTCAAATTATCTCAAACCTTGTCATGAACAGTATCAATCATGCTTTTGAAGATACTCAATCGCCTGAAATCATTATTGAATTTGAAACACAAGACGACCATCTGTACCTCTGTTATCAGGACAACGGATGTGGTATTGATCCCGCTCTACATCATCGTATCTTTGAACCTTTTTATACCACTAAACGCGGACGGGGCGGATCAGGCCTAGGGCTGAATCTGGTATTTAATTTGGTTAGGCAAAAGTTAGAAGGCGAGCTTCAATTTGAATCAGAGCCAGGAAAAGGCGCTAAATTTATGTTTTTAATCCCTTTGAGCTTATCGACTCGCAGCTCGCGAAACGTAAGCAAAGACAAGCACTAAGGCGATAAAAAGAGCATGGGAAAGCTGCAAAAATTTGAACAAGGGTTAAGTCATCCACTGTTTAGCATTGTTGGACGGCGGATCATTTTATTGATGGTGCTTCTCAGTGGCGTTTTCACCATCATGACAACGCTCTTGCAACTATCATGGGACTATGAAGAGGCGTTCAATAACGTTGATAAACGCCAATATGAAATCAAGAATGTACATGCAGATCTGCTTGCATCCTCACTCTGGGTCTTTGATCTGGTCAGTGCGCAGAACCGCCTCAACGGCCTGGTTAATTTACCCTATATTGATTACCTATCCGTTGAGTTTGATGAGGTTGTTTTAGATGCCGGTCAACCCAACACACAAAGTACGGTCACGAGCGAAACAGTGCTCACTTACGTGCACCCAGACACCGAGCGTCGTATCGAGCTCGGGGTTTTAAAGATTGAATCAGACACACAAAAAATCTATGACGTGTTACTACAACAATTTTTAGTCACGCTGCTTCTTAATGGCGTTAAAACACTAATTGTCTGCGCGTTAATCCTGTGGGTATTTCACCAAAGTGTCAGCCAGCGAGTATTCGCCATCGCCAAGCATTTACGTCAGTTTGATCCGTTAGCACCGACTCATGAGCCGCTAAACCTAAAACATCGCAAGTTTATCATGGAGAAAAATGACGAACTGGACTGGCTCGCTGACGAAACCAATAAAATCACCTTACGGATAAGTAACCTTTATCAAAATATTATCTTAGAGCAACAACGGTTAGCGGACTTTACTAACGCTGCGTCAGACTGGCTTTGGGAAACCGACGCGACACAGCGACTCACCTTTTGTTCAGAAGCAATGCAGTCTGCGTTGGCTATTTCCATTGAGTCCCCTACAAAAATAAAAGCGGTTCCAGCACTTATTCATTGCGCGTCGCTGCTAAACAAAATGGATGCCTGTGAAAGCTTCACCATGTGTGAGGAGCATATCACCCTCGACGGCAATACCCATTATTTTGTTTTCCAAGGCGTCGCGCATTTTAACGGTCAAGGCTTCGTCGGTTTTCGAGGGACAGCAATTGATATTACCGAGCTAAAGCAAACACAGTTTGAGCTAGAAAAACTGAATCAAACCTTGGAGGCTACCGTCGAAACGCGGACTCAAGATTTAGAACACAGTATGGCCCATCTCAAAGCGGCACAGAATCAGTTGGTCGAATCAGAAAAACTCGCGGCGCTCGGACGTTTAGTCGCCGGTGTCGCCCACGAGGTCAATACACCACTTGGGATAGCCGTAACCGCCAACTCAGTCATTAAAGAGGCCGTTTCACGCTTGAATACCGCGTTCGAGCAGCAAACGCTAACCAGCCAACAATACACAGAATGGATGCAACAAATCACAGACGGCACTGGCATGCTAGAAAATAACCTCAATCGTGCCGCCCGATTGATTCGAGATTTTAAACAAACCGCAGTCGACCAAGTCTCTGAGAGCCGCAGTCAATTCCGCCCTGTACAAACCCTGGATGCGCTCGTAGGGAGCCTGCATCCTGAAACGAAAAAAGTCCCAGTGACACCTGTTGTCGAGGGCGATGCGGAACTACTGATGAATAGCTTGCCGGGCGTATTAACGCAAGTCATTTCAAACTTAGTGATGAACAGCGTTCGCCATGCCTTTGAAGGGGTAAGCAATCCGAATATCCACATCAAAGTGATAGACCATAACGACGAGGTTGACATCGTATATACTGACAATGGTGTGGGGGTGCCTCCCGACTTACATCAACGCATTTTTGAGCCCTTTTATACGAGCAAGCGCGGCAAAGGAGGATCAGGATTGGGACTGAACCTTGTTTTTAATTTGGTGTATCAAAAGCTGCAAGGCCAGCTCAAATTTGACTCTGACGTTAACCAAGGCGTGGCGGTCACATTAACGTTACCCAAGTTTCTTCAAGCATCTCCCCATTTGGAAGACACAGAGACAAAAAATGGCGGGGCTGTAAACGAGTAAAGAGCCAGCATGGCTGGCTCTTGGTGATTAACGCCTAACGCAGACCGAATTTAAGCCAGCGCCGCGTCTTCTTCCGGTGCGGAGGCATGCTCAGGAAGATAGCGGTAGTATTCCGCATCTTTCGCCGGCGAAAGCGTGTGGCCCATGATCATATCAGCGGCCTTTTCTGCCACCATAATCGTCGGCGCATACAGGTTACCATTGGTGATCGCCGGGAACACGGAGGCATCCACCACACGCAAGTTATTCACGCCATGGACGTTCAGCGATTCATCCACCACGGCCATTTCGTCACTTTCAAGGCCCATCTTACATGTGCAGCTTGGGTGATAGGCACTTTCCCCTTCTCGAGCCACAAAGTCGAGGATCTCCTGATCCGTCTGTGCCTCGCTGCCCGGCGAAAGCTCTTTGCCACGTAAATGATCAAAAGCCGGCTGGGCGATGATATCGCGAGAGACACGGATCGCTTCCACCCACTCTTTACGCTCTTGTGGCGTTGAAAGGTAGTTAAAGAAGATCTCTGGCTTCTCATCCGGGTTGGTACTACGAATTTTGACATGGCCACGCACATCGGTATTCATCGGCCCAACGTGTAACTGGAAGCCATGTCCTTTGTTCGGTGCCGAACCATCATAACGGATCGCCAACGGCAAAAAGTGGAACTGTAAATTCGGGTAGGCGACTTCGTCGTTACCGCGCACAAATCCACCCGCTTCAAAGTGGTTAGTCGCGGCAGCACCTTTACGACGGAAAAGCCAATCAAAACCAATTTTAGGCTGATTGTGAAACTTAAGCGCGGGATACATGCTGACCGGCTCTTTACATTCGTACTGCACATACAGCTCTAAGTGATCTTGTAAGTTTTCTCCCACGCCTGGCAAATGATGCACTGGTTTGATACCTAAGTTTTTCAGCGTATTCTCATCACCTACACCGGATAATTGTAAGAGCTTGGGTGAGTTAATCGCGCCGCCGCAGCTGATAATTTCAGCTCCATAAGCGGTTTTTTTGCGACCCCACTTACGGTATTCCACCCCAATCGCGGTTTTACCTTCAAACACGATCTTATCGGTCGTTGCCCCTGTCAGTACTGTCAGATTTTTACGGTTCATGACCGGGTGTAAATACGCCCGGGCAGCACTGTGACGACGGCCGCGATAGATATTTGATCAAAATACCAAAGCCTTCTTGCTGATAACCATTCACGTCGTCAGTCAATGGATAGCCCGCTTGTTGCGTCGCGTCAAAGAACGCACTAAACAGAGGGTTATCACATTGTGCGGTTTCAATCGCCAGCGGACCATTGTTGCCATGATAGTCATCTTGGCCTTTTAATCGCGTCTCACACTTGCGGAAATACGGTAAGCAATGGGCATAATCCCATTTTTTCAGCCCGTGATCGTTGGCCCACTTTTCATAATCCAACGCATTACCACGAATATAAATCATGCCATTAATACTACTGCTACCACCCAGCACTTTACCGCGCGGCTGCGCAATGCGGCGATTATGCATATTCGGTTCGGGCTCGGATTCATAGAGCCAGTTATAGGTGCTATCTGTTAGCAAATAGGTTAACGCCGCAGGCATGTGAATACGAAAATCAATTCGATAGTCAGGGCGTCCCGCCTCGAGTAACAGCACCTTGTTATCTGGATTGGCACTTAAACGATTCGCCAGTACGCAGCCTGCCGAGCCTGCACCAACAATGATGTAGTCGTAATTTTGTTGCTGTCCCATAAAACCTCCAGTTTTTGTCCTTCCCGCGCGCAGGGGCATAAGCCCGAAATAATCGCAACACGGGTGATGGGTATGATTGTGTAGAGGTTTCCTTTTTGATGATTTTTATAATTCGCTTGATACTTGTGCATCAATGCATTGTTGTAGCAACCGATAATGGTGGCTAATCGTTGCTTGTGCCTTAAACGGCTCCGCAGCGATAATGTGGTTAACGGTCTGTTGCCAGTTTTCCACTGTAAGACGACGGTAATCCGTCGCCTGATAAAGCGCATAGTCGTGTGAGCTAAACCCTTGCTGTATCGCATGCATCACCCACTCAAAAATCGGATTTCCCGACATGGTAGCAATCAACAAGTTCAGTGCTCGGTCGAGCTCCCCTAAGCGAGCGAGATCGGGCTCATCATCTTTAGCAAGTGCCGCAAGCTCGGCGACCTTATCGTTTAACTGTTGCTTTTGTTCTATTGTTCCACGACTGATCGCGAGCAGTACTAAGCTGTGATCGACGGTTTCACGAAATTCCGCCACTTTGTCTGCTTTGACGTGATTTTGTTTTAAGAACAATGCCAGTGACTCGCTAATATTGTGCACGTCAACCTGGCGGACAACCGCTCCACCTTTTTGCCCTTTACGAATTTCAATCAAGCCTTTTTGTTTGAGTGATTGAATCGCCTCGCGTACCACTCCACGCCCCGTCCCAAACTGTTGCTGTAGCTCACGTTCACTGGGTAACTTGTCTCCCGGCTTCAGCGCTTCCGATAAAATCGCAGATTCGATCTGCAAGGCAACGTCTTCACTGGCACGTCCCATTTGTACCGGATGAAACAGACTGGTTGTGGATGCTATCATGATGGCCCTCGCTTTTGGTCCTACCAAACTAGCAAAATTATCGTAATATCGTCAAATTTATCTTTAAAAACCTCTTTTGGTAGTACCTTAACGATGAGCTTGGCGATTAAACCTCGATATTTGGGGTTGGGTCTTGAATAGAGAGTAGTCAGTGACTATCATCACGTTTTTTATTTATAAAGGAGAGTTGCCATGCGCATGACGCCGCCCTAGTCGTTCCCGCCTTATTTTTTCACCTTGTATAATCATATTCCTTTAAAAGACTGAGACTGTTCATGATTGAAACGATGAAACGTGATTGGTTCTCCAATCTGCGTGGTGACGTGCTGGCTGGCATTGTGGTAGCTCTAGCGTTAATTCCAGAAGCGATTGCTTTTTCTATTATTGCGGGTGTCGACCCAAAAGTGGGGCTGTATGCCTCATTCAGTATTGCAGTGATTATTGCCTTTGTCGGTGGCCGACCTGGGATGATCTCTGCGGCAACCGGCGCCATGGCGTTACTGATGGTGACACTGGTTAAAGAGCACGGCCTTGAATATTTATTGGCCGCCACCGTACTAACGGGTGTTTTGCAGATTCTAGCCGGTTACCTCAAGCTCGGCGATCTCATGCGCTTTGTATCACGCTCGGTGGTCACTGGATTTGTTAACGCCCTTGCGATCCTCATTTTTATGGCCCAGTTACCCGAGCTCACTGATGTGACGTGGCACGTGTATGCCATGACGCTGGCAGGATTAGCCATTATCTATTTGTTCCCATACGTTCCTGTGGTCGGTAAATTATTGCCATCGCCATTGGTGTGTATTTTGGTCCTAACAACGCTTGCCATTAGCGTTGGGTTAGATATTCGGACTGTGGGTGATATGGGCGAGCTGCCAGATACCTTACCGGTGTTTTTATGGCCCGATGTGCCGCTTAACCTTGAAACCTTGATGATTATCTTCCCGTACTCAGCGGGACTAGCGGTAGTCGGTTTGCTCGAATCGATGATGACCGCTACCATTGTGGACGATTTGACCGACACCGGCAGTGACAAAAACCGCGAGTGTAAAGGCCAAGGTATCGCGAATATTGCCACCGGCTTTATTGGTGGTATGGCCGGTTGTGCGATGATTGGTCAATCGATCATTAACATCAAATCCGGCGGTCGTTCACGCTTATCCACCCTGTGTGCCGGTACACTTCTGTTGATCATGGTGGTGTTTTTAAGCGACTGGATTAAGTTGATCCCCATGGCGGCCCTAGTGGCGGTGATGATCATGGTCTCGATTGGGACATTCTCGTGGAGCTCTATCAAAGATCTTAAAACCCATCCTTTATCGACCAATATTGTGATGGTCACCACCGTGATTGTGGTGGTGGCAACCCATAACTTAGCCATTGGTGTTTTGGTCGGTGTGTTATTGGCATCCTTGTTCTTTGCCAATAAAATTGGTCGCTTTATGGTGGTTAAAAGCGAGCAAACCCAAGCTGACGAGCGTACCTATCGCGTTGTTGGGCAGGTCTTTTTTGCCTCTTCCGAGCAGTTCATTGAATCGTTTGATTTAAAAGAAGCCGTTGAACGCGTCACCATTGATCTCTCTGATGCGCACTTTTGGGATGTTACTGCCGTCTCATCGCTCGACCGCGTGGTGATTAAATTCCGCCGTGAAGGCACCGAGGTGAATTTAGTGGGCATGAATGAAGCAACGGCCACCATTGTGGACAAATTTGGCGTCCATGATAATCCGGAAGAAGTAGAAAAAATGATGGGTGGACACTAAGGAGCGCACGATGAATAAAATTATTGCTTGTATTGATGGTGCATCGTACACCCAATCGGTAACGGACCTCAGCATTTGGGCGGCTTCACGCCTGTCTGCACCGCTGACCTTTTTGCATGTGTTGGAAAAGCCCGCGAGTAGCGATTCTGAGTTATCAGGCAGTATTGGTTTAGGCAGTCGCGATCAGCTCATGAGTGAGCTGACCGAGCTGGATGAAAAGCGTGCCAAACTGGCCTTGCAACATGGTAAGGCCCTGCTGCATGAGTGTGAAGAAGTGGCACTATCAAAGGGGCTGACCGAGGTCACGCGCTTGCAGCAACATGGCCACTTGCTTGAATCTTTGCTAGCGCTTGAATCGACCATGCGGGTGCTGGTGATTGGCCGGTCCGGTGATTTGCACCAGAACGATGCCAAAGCGATTGGATCGCAACTCGAAAGCGTCGTCCGCCGTATTCACAATCATATTTTGATTGCCACCGGGGATGTCACCCCACCCGATAGCTACCTTCTCGCGTTTGATGGCAGTGAGGTCAGTGAAAAACTGGTGGAGAAAGCCCTGAACACGCCCCTTCTCAAGGGCATGACCTGTCATTTGGTGATGGTGGATAACGACGCACATTCAGAGGCGTTTGAACGTGCAGCCCAACGCTTAACCGCCCAAGGTGTCGATGTTGTTCAAGCACGTTTATCGGGTGAGCCCGCTCAGGCTCTGTTGGCGTACCAAGCGCAACAAAATGTGGGCTTAATCACCATGGGCGCTTACGGTCATACCAAGCTGCGTCAGCTGTTTGTGGGTAGCACCACCACACGCATTGTGATTGATTCGCCCGTTCCTCTGTTATTGATTCGATAGCGGTTATCTATTGAATCATACGTAAACGCCATGAGCCTTGCTCGTGGCGTTTTTGTATCAAGCCAATTCATTTACTTTAACGCGTTCATACTTATCACTGGTACAACGAAAAAGACACTGACATAACGAACAAGACAAACGTGGCCGTTAAGCTTCGTTAAGCACCTTGGTCATAAAGTGCAGTGCATGATCAACAGGATAGTCCGTCAATGTCATTTGGCACTGATAACCGTGCTTTTCATAGAAGGGCTTGGCTTGAAAGCTGAAGGTATCGACAAACGCCATTTTACAGCCTATGTCCTTGGCATATTCTTCCAGATTATCTAATAGATGGCTGCCGACATGACGATGGCGAAAAGCATCATCGACCCAAAGGTATTTAATCAATAGCCATTGGCCCCAGGTATTGGCAACAATGCCACCGATGCGCTCATCATTGTCATTATAGGCGTAGCCGGCAAGCGTGCCCTCAGGGAGACCTGCCAAGAAGGGGGCGTTGCTTTGTTTTAGCCCCTGACGGATAGCGGTAATATCGTCATCACTCGGGCTTGCGTCCATGCGGTATTTCATTGTCGTCCATTTACTTACCAATCAGAAGATTGGGGTAGTATGCCCTTTGTGTTTTCGCCAATCTGTGCCAAGGCGCACTCTATTTGGCTTTACTCTTCATCAATCGGCTTGGCAGCGACTGAGCACTGGGTGGTCACGGTCAGTTTAGGCCAATGGGTTAACCATTGTTTTTCTTCAATACGCTGCTGAAAAACCGCCCATGGCCGTGCCGGGTTATGGCTCAGCTTCAACTCGAACAGCGACTGAACCCCAAACGCGGCAATGATCTCACAGCGCTGATTCATATCGAGACGGACCGCAATGGCCGTTTCTTTTTCAGGCCAAAATCGCATGGCGTCCAGGGTGCCAGCATACGCGGGGTCGTGATGCTTTTCGTGCATCCGTGCTTGGTTACGGACTTGCCAGGTAATCTCTGGCATGGTTTTTTGTAGTAACCCTTGAAGATATTGCTCACGCTCACGACTGGTATCGCTCGGATCATAGTAGATCACATCGATATCATTCAGCGCACTAGGCGGATATTTATGCATCGCATCCCAGACAAGGTTTCTCACAAATCCGGCGGCGATATAGCACTGAGGCAAATTGAGAGACTGAACACATCGTAATGCTCGCATCCTCATAGGATCTGCTTCAATTAAATCAATTAAGGCGCGACGATATGTCTTCTGGCATAAAAAGAATTGATGCTGGTGGCGTTTACGGATCCGACGGCGCTTCATGGATTAATCACCGTGGCGGACGTGTTCATAAATTGAGCGTGATACATGGTAGTTGTACTGCCTGGCAATTTTTTGGGCCAAAAAAGCTGTGGTAATTCAAATAGCACTAAACCAACCAAAATCAGAGCGAAATATGGCTGGCCCATCACTAAGCCAATAATGGCGATTACCAATAACGTACATTCTACGATAAACAACCGGTACTTTCGCAAGTAAAGATGATGGAATCCGCCTAAGAAAGCCCAATTGAGTACCGCATAGGTGTCTGGATCTTTCAGTTGTCTGATTTGCTCGGCAAAATAGCGTTTTTTCTGGCTTGGGGTTAAGCCATTCACTTGATCACGCAGCAAGGCTTCCTGTGTTTCCAGCTCTTGCCATGGTTGCGTTATCCGCATCTAAGGCACCTCATCGTGAATTATTTCTACTGCATCGGGATCATTACAACGACGAATGCGCGCTAAGCCGAGTTGCCAGCCGCGAAGTGCGCCGTACTTTTCGATCGCTTGGCGCGTGTACTCCGAGCAGCTCGGCTCGAAATTACACGCAATATTGAACCGTTTCTTTGATCCACCTTTAGCTTGGTAACGATGGATTAAAGTAAGCGACAAATACTTGAGCATTAGCGACCTAGGGTGACAATCACAGCTTCACGTTGCCAAAATAGCATATAACGTTTCTTTTCAATCACTTGAAAAACAACCTGCCAGTCATCTTGCGCGTATTGATTGAGTTCGGCTTCGAGGCGTTGCAACGGCAAGCCACTTGAGCCCAGCAATAAGGTGCCGCAACCACCTTCAACAATATGAACAACTTTGTACTCGGTAAACTTGCTCATCAATATTCTCCCTCTCCGAAACAAAAATGCCGCCTTCAAGGCGGCATCAGAGATTACCAGATATTCACCCGCTGATCTTCGGGTAAATACATGCCATCACCTTCTTTAATACCAAAGGCTTCATAGAATGCAGGGACATTGCGCGGCGCACCGAGCACGCGATATTGCGGTGGCGCATGCGGGCCTAGCGACACGCGCTCACGTAGGGCATCTTCACGCATCTTCATTTTCCAAATCTGCCCCCAGCTGAGGAAGAATCGTTGCTCGCCGGTATACCCGTCCATCACTGGAGACGCTTCTCCGTGCAACGATTTTTGATAGGCGCGAAAGGCGGTGGTCAAGCCAACTAAATCACCAATGTTCTCACCCAAAGACACTTTGCCGTCAATGAATAAGTCCGGCAATGGCTCAAACTGGCTAAATTGCTCGGCCAGCTTTTGGGTGCGTGCATCAAAGCGCGCCCGGTCCTCATCCGTCCACCAATTGGATAGGTTGCCATCGCCATCATAACGCGAGCCCTGATCATCAAAACCATGCCCCATTTCATGGCCAATCACCGCGCCGATACCGCCGTAGTTCACGGCGTCATCCGCATTCATATCAAAAAACGGTGGTTGCAAGATCCCGGCGGGGAACACTATCTCGTTGGCAGTTGGGCTGTAATAAGCGTTGACCGTTTGCGGGGTCATGCCCCACTCTTTACGGTCAACCGGTGCACCAATCCGCGACAGCATATCTTGATAGCCCCAGCGTGCGGCACGTTTGCTGTTGCCAATCAAGTCATCGGCGTTGATGGTCAGCGCGCTGTAATCTTCCCATTGCTCTGGATAGCCGATTTTTGGCGTGAATTTACTCAGCTTATCCAATGCTTTCGCTTTGGTTTCATCGCTCATCCACGCCAATGATTCAATCGAGTCTTTAAACGCGGCACGCAAGTTATCAATCAAGGTTTCCATACGCGCTTTGGCTTCTGGCGGGAAATAACGCGCGACATACTCTTGGCCGAGCGCTTCACCCAGCACCCCTTCGGTGGCTTGCACGCCCCGCTTCCAACGGTCACGCTGCTCAGGAATGCCGTTAAGGGTTTTGGAATAGAACGCAAATTGACGTTCAACCAGCTCATGATTTAGGCGCGGCGCAAACGCATTGAGGGTACGAATGGTGAGATAATCTTGCCACGCTTGCAAACTGGTTTGCTCAAACACCTGCCCTAGCGCCTCAAAATAAGATGGCATGCGCACCACAACCTCACCGGCTTTATCGATACCCGCGCGTTTGGCAAAGCGCGCATAATCAAACCCACCCATCAACTGATTGAGCGCTTCAATTGGCATTTTGTTATAGGTTGCTTGCGCGTCACGGCGTTTAGCGCGTGTCCAGTGGTGTTCTGCCAGCGTTTTCTCCAGCTGATAAATTCGATCAGCGCGTTGTTTGGCCTGATCGTAACCCGCTAAGCGCAGCATATCTTGGAGATAGCGTTTGTAAGCGGTGCGGATACGCTCAGCGTCCTCGGTGTCTCGAAAATAATAGTCTCTATCCGGCAAGCCCAACCCACTTTGGCTCAGATACAGGGCGTTATAGTCAGGATTTTTTGCATCGGCCCACGCATAAAAACTAAACGGGATCCCAACCCCAACTTGTCGCAAATCGGCCATCGCGTAAATCAGCGCAGGCTTCGAGGAAATCGCGGCAATACGATCAAGCTCAGGTTTGATTGGCGTGACCCCTAGGGCATCAATTTTATCTTGGTCCATATAGCTAAGATAAAAATCACGCAGCTTTTGCTCGTTGGAGCCAGGCTTGAGATCATCACGCGCCACCAGCTCATCAATGATGCCTTTCAGACGCTTTTCATTCTCTTCGGCTAAGATACGGAACGCACCATAGCTGGACATATCACTGGGGATTTGGGTTTGGTCGTACCAAGTGCCGTTCACGTGACGGAACAAGTCATCTTGCGGACGAACCGATCGATCAAAATCTTGTAGATACAGACCGGATTCGCGCTGTACTTCAGCGTGTGTGGTGTTAGCAGCGTACACCTGCCCAGGCACCAGGCTCATCACGCCTAGTGCAAACGCGACCCCCATCGCGGCTCGCTTAAATCGCACTCGGTTGACTGATTTATTTTTCATCATTCGTTTACCTAATTCCTTCCATAACATGGCTCAAGCGACGTAATCTTGTCGATTCCCGAAAAGACATGCGCTGTTCACGACATAAGGTCTCGATAGAGCACCACACAGTGATAATCACGCCCCTCGTCTTGCTCGGGTTCAAAATGGGTAATACGACAAAACCCTTGCTGATACCAGAATCGAAACGCGCGAATGTTCTCGGCATAAACATTCACCCCCATGCGTCGATAGTCCCCATAAGCTTGCACGGTTTCAATCACGCTCGCAACCGCTTCGCTGCCATAGCCATGCTTTTGATATCTTGGAGAAATAGTGAGCATGGGCAGCCAAACACTCTGTGTATCCGGCGCATTGAGCGAGATTTGCAGATAGCCGATATCTTTACCGTCATGGGTTTGAATGCGACGAAGATAAAAGGCGTCTTCCACATCAGGCGCCTTTTTCTCCGCACTGTCGGCAATCAATGATTGATAGGTGGATAACGACCAAGGCTTAAACGTGGGATCTTGATATTGCAGATGCTGATTTTGCTCAAACAGTGCTTTAACGCGCTTTGCATCACTGTACTCAAACGCACTAAAACATAGGCGTTCAGACCGCCATGTGGCTGGAAACATGTTTAATTCCTATTTTATCAGCGCATACATTGATTGATATCGCGCACAGTTTTAAAAACTAGCTGGTTGTCTGGCGTAGAAATCGCGGCTTTTGCGCAATTATTGTGCCCCAAAAGGGGTAAATACGTGGCTCACGCTTTTCTGTTTTTCGAAAAATAAAGTCCTTAATATGGTGGCTACGTTTCGACCTCTTCAGAGACACTTCGATGGATGATAACGCTCGGCAATTGCTTGACCACCTATGCCTCGGCTATGACCAATTGGCCCAACGTCACCAGATGCGCGCTTTTCCAGAGCTCTCCACCGCGATCAAGCACCCACTCGGCTATTGTCTGGTTCACTGTCCGATCGGTAGTCAGCGATTATCGATTGTTTCGCTACAATTTGCTCCCGGCGTTCGCGGCCAAGGGGTGCTGACGGCGTTTATCGACTATATTCAAGCGCATCCGCATCACTACCGCGGCATTGAAGTTGCCACCATTCAAAATCAAAGCTTAGCGAAACGACTACTGGCATTGGGTTGGCGATATAAGTCTGCCCTAACCAAGCTATTTCGCGCCAACACCCCCACCTTGGTGCATGATTTCTAATCAAAATACGGAAGTTTTCGCTAAGTAGGGTTCCTATTATTGACAACTTTTTTTCTTTCGCAAGGTATTACAAGTAAGCGTCAAACCCAGTTCGTCAAGCGACGGTTACTTAAAGCAGACTTCCGCCCAACGCGCTAAGCCCGCGGTGACTGAGCCAAAGTAGTCGCCACTCACTACAGGAATGTTCGGCAGCTCTGCTTGTACAGCCTCCCGTAAGAAGGGCGAGCGCGCCGAGCCACCTGTCATAAAAATCACGTCAGGCTTTACATCGGCCTGCGCGACCACATCGTGCACTAAGGCGATCATCTTACGTTTGGGCGCCTCAATCGCATCAATCATGTTATCGCGCGATACATCAACATCCACGCGCTCGGAGAACAGTTGAATACCCGCTCGGTATGCAGCTTGATCTGACAACGCAATCTTTGCCTCTTCCGCACGACGGACAATGTTGTGACCCAGTGACTCGTGATACACCTCAAGCAAACGGGTCAGTTTATGTGGCTCTTGCGCTTGCTTGTGCAGCCCTTTGAGCACCGCCAAGTTTTCAAACGCATAGAAATCGTTTTGCGCTTGTACGTTGTTAATCGCGATAGGGTTGGAAAACTGCGTAATCGGCATCTCAATGCCAGACTCCATTTTGCTGCCCATTCCAAACGGAAACATCATTTGTTTGAATGCCAACGCAATATCTAGGTCATTACCGCCAATACGCTGGCCTTTGTGCGCTAATAAACTTGCACTGCGATCGCTACTACCGCGCCACGATGGCCCCATCTCAATCAACGAACAGTCTGTGGTCCCCCCTCCGATATCGACCACAAGAACGATTTGGTCTTCGCTCAATGTGGCTTCATAGTCCAGGCCGGCAGCGACTGGCTCAAACTGAAATTCAACCTGTTTAAAGCCCGCCCGCTTAGCCGCATTGAGCAAAATACCCTCGGCTTGGCGGTTTGCCGTCTCGCCTCCACGGCCTTGAAAGTTGATCGGCCGACCGATCACCGCATCATGAATACTCTGTTGAGTTTGGTGTTCGGCTTGCGTTTTGATGTTATCCATCATTGCGCATACGAGGTCTTCAAAAAAGCGAAGCTGAGCATCACGCAAACCTGACGCACCAAGGAAAGATTTAGGCGATTTCACGTAGTACATATCGCGCGGATCATCGAGATAGCGGTCGAGCGCCGCTTGACCAAACGCCATGTCCTCCGCCTCAAGTTCAATGCTTTCCTCTCGGTTTACATGAATGGCGCGGCGCAACATCTGCTCGCCAATCGCATCTAGCGGCTTGATGCCCCGATGACGAAACAAATACTCAGACACTGATTCGCGCGTAGGTGCGGCAAGGGAGGAAGGAATAAACGTGCTGTCCCCTTCTAGACGTAACAGCGTCGGCTGACCGTTTTCAATCTTCGCCACCGAGCAATTTGCTGTACCATAGTCAAAGCCGATATACATAAATGCCTCTCACCGCAGAAAAAGTCGGCAATGCTACCTCAACCGTGGCGGGATTTCTAACATCCGTCTACAGAGACCAATCAGTCGCGGCGTCGCTGCGAAACGCCACGCGTTAATTCCCTACGGATTGATTGCTGCCTCTGGGGAACTAACGCTCGCCTAAGTGGTGAGCAACACAATACCGATGTTGCCGCAAACCACTGGGGCCCAAAAGGCCATGTAAGGGACAGAAATATAAGAGTTAGCGTACCAGAGTGCAGAATAGCTGTTTAGGCATAATCGCCTAAAATGTTGGCGCAGTCAGGGTTTGGGGAGTTATGGGGGGGGATATAAACGCAAAAAAGCCGCTGACTGAGCAGCGGCTTTTTAGTATGTGGCGGAGAGATAGGGATTTGAACCCTAGAAGGGCTATTAACCCTTGCCGGTTTTCAAGACCGGTGCTTTCAACCACTCAGCCATCTCTCCGGAACGGGGCGTATAGTAGAGGCTACTCAGTGCGATGTAAAGTGTGTTTTTACTTTCTCGCGCTTAAGTGCTGAAATTATCAGCAAACACCTATTTGAATAGGTTTCCCCTCTGCCAACCCGTTGCTTATTTAACCAAAACGACCATTGATATAGTCAGACGTCAGCTTATGCTCAGGATCATTAAACACTTTTTGTGTTGTGTTAACCTCAACCAAGCTACCGAGATGAAAATAAGCGGTGCGATCAGACACACGAGCTGCTTGCTGCATGGAATGCGTCACAATCACAATGCTGAAGTTCTTCTTCAAATCCGAGATCAGCTCTTCAATCACCCCAGTGGCAATCGGATCGAGGGCTGAACACGGCTCATCCATCAAAATAACTTCCGGTGCGACCGCAATAGTACGTGCAATACAAAGTCGCTGTTGCTGACCACCAGATAAGCCGGTTGCCGGCTGATCCAGACGATCTTTGACCTCATTCCACAAACCGGCACGTGTTAGGGATTGCTCCACCAGTTCATCCAAGTCAGTTTTACTGTCGACTAAGCCGTGAATACGCGGGCCATAAGCAACGTTGTCATACACGGATTTAGGAAACGGGTTAGGACGTTGGAACACCATGCCGACTTGTGAGCGCAATTCGACAATTTCACTCTCGCGGTGGTAAATGTCAGTGTCTCCCAAAATGATGTCCCCCGTCACCTCACAGCCCGGGATCGTATCATTCATACGATTTAAGCAACGCAAGAACGTCGATTTACCACAGCCTGATGGCCCAATCATCGCAAGCACTTCTTTCTCGCCGATATCAAGGCTCACATTTTTAATCGCCGGCTTAGACCCGTTGTCATAATTAACGAACACATTTCGTGCTGTCATGCGTGGCATATCAACAAACGGAATACCACAGGTTTCACTCGGTGCTTGTGTGCTTTGTGGTGCGGCTTCCACTACATCTTCAGTCATGGTTAGGTTGTTCATTGTTGTCGTCGTCATGATTCTCTCTCCCGACTTACCAGCGTCGCTCGAGACGCTTACGCATAATCACCGCACAGGCATTCATAAAGGCTAAGAATGCCAGCAGTACCATGATTGCGCCTGAGGTGTTTTCGACAAAGCCCTTTTCAGGATTCTCTGCCCATAAATAGATTTGCACGGGTAACGCTGTGGCCGCATCAAGCGGACCGGATGGCACATCAACGATAAACGCGATCATCCCGATCATCAGTAGCGGTGCCGTTTCTCCGAGTGCTTGTGCCATCCCGATAATGGTACCGGTTAACATGCCTGGCATCGCCAATGGCAAGACGTGGTGAAGCACCATTTGCATCTTAGATGCACCCACACCCAAAGCCGCATCACGGACCGAGGGCGGAACCGCTTTAATCGCCGAACGACTCGATATAATAATCGTCGGTAATGTCATGAGCGTGAGCACTAAGCCACCAACGACTGGCGCCGAGCGTGGCAGATCAGCAAAGTTCAAGAAAACAGCCAGACCCAGCAAGCCAAACACAATCGAGGGGACGGCTGCTAAGTTGTTAATGTTAATTTCAATAATTTCGGTAATGCGATTACGTGGCGCAAATTCTTCCAAGTAAATCGCGGCTGCTACACCAATCGGGAAACTCAACGCCAGTGTTACCAACAAGGTGTAGAAAGACCCAACAGTCGCGCCCCAAATGCCCGCTAACTCAGCATCACGGCTATCACCATTGGTGAAGAAGCGCGTATTGAACACGGTGCGCACGCGATTATCATCTTCCAGTTGGTTAAACCAGTTTATGTGCTTGTCTTTAAACTGACGATTTGACTCTGGGAGTTTGCCGTCGATGTTGCCTTTGTTGAATTGGTTGACGTTATCACCCGCCAATGCCCAAATCTCAATCTTCTGTCCGACCAGATCGGGGTTTGCGGCAACACGGTCACGCAAATCATATTCCGCGCCCGTAGAGATAAAGCGAAATAGATCACGTTTATCGCCCCGCGAGGTCACCTCTGGCATCGCATTAAATATGGCCTTCGCCAATACCGAACGATAACTGAGGTACTCCAATGTTTCATCGTTCAGTGGTTTTCCCTCAATGCCCAAGCTTTGCTCACTGAGATCAACCGTTAAACGGATTTCGGTGGTGTAAAACGCCGTATACCCTTGGGAGACAATCGACCCAATCAGCAATACCAAAAAGGTGAAGGCGAGAAAAATCGATGTCATACCATACCAGCGGAAACGCTTTTCTTTTCCGCGACGTTTCGCAAGGCCTGCTTTTACCCTAGCACGCTTCTCTTGCGCAATTTTTTCGATTTTATCAGTCATATTGTTCTCGATATTTTTTCACGATGCGTAGCGCCACGAAGTTGAGCGCTAGCGTCACAACAAACAGCGTGAGACCCAAAGCAAATGCAGCCAGCGTTTTAGGGCTATCGAACTCTTGGTCACCGACCAACAATGTCACGATTTGAACCGTGACTGTGGTCACCGATTCCAAGGGGTTCGCCGTTAAGTTAGACGATAATCCCGCCGCCATCACCACGATCATGGTTTCACCAATTGCGCGTGATACCGCCAGCAATAAACCACCGACAATGCCTGGTAACGCGGCAGGAATCACAACCTGACGCACGGTTTCAGAGGGGGTAGCGCCTAGCCCTAATGAACCATCACGCAGTGACTGAGGCACGGCGGATATCACATCATCGGACAGCGAGGAGACAAACGGAATGATCATAATGCCCATCACCGCACCAGCTGCGAGTGCACTTTCTGACGATGCACTGGTAAAGCCGAGCGCATGGGCAACATCACGAATAAATGGCGCCGCAACTAACGCTGCGAAAAAGCCGTAAACCACTGTCGGGATCCCCGCAAGGATCTCTAAAATAGGCTTAACAATGCCGCGAACACGGGGCGACGCGTATTCGGCCAAGTAAATGGCACTCATCAACCCAACCGGTGCCGCGATACACATGGCGATGAATGAAATCATCAAAGTGCCGGTAAATAGCGGGATCGCACCAAAAGAACCACTCGAGGCTTGTTGATCTGCACGCAGTGCAATCTGTGGCGACCATTCGGTGCCAAAGATGAACTCGGTCACGGGGATCATTTGGAAAAATCGCATCGCTTCAAACAACACTGAGAGCACAATGCCGAATGTGGTTAAGATTGCGAGGGTTGAGCAGAACAATAAAAAGCCCTGCATCACGTTTTCGACCCGATTGCGGGCACGTAAACGCAGTCGTAGCGAGCGCCAGCCAAAGGCTAATCCCGCCAACGCAAGTGCAGTCATTGCGGTGAATCGTAATGTGGTCCCTAAATGGTTCAGGGTTTGATAATGGTCCGCCGCAGCCAACAAGACAGCATCGTCAGTTTGGGTGATGCCACGAGCAATATTACCGATTTGACTGTATAACAAATCCGCATTGCCGAACTGCGTGACGTACGTATCGGAAATTTGTGCCATCACCAAACTGTGGATCAAGTTCGGTTCTACCGCTTGCCACAACAATAAAAGAACCAGTGCCGGAATCGCCGCCAAAATGGCGACATATGAGCCGTAATAGTTAGGTCGAGAATGCAGTTTGCTCAAGCCACCAGCCATGTTGGCAAGCTTAATAGAACGCGTTCGAGCAATAAAAAAGCCGGAAATTGCAATAATAGCAATCACGGTCATCAGCATGGGTGTTGTCATTGTTCCTCCTGAACACGAATAAAGGGGGTACGTGACACGTACCACCCTTTCGTATTCACAATGCGCTTACAAGTTTGGTTTTAAATCGACGGCAGCACTGCGTACTTGTTGCCACTCGTTTTCACCCAGTGGAATAAGGCCACGGTCAGCGAGATATCCCATGCTGCCCATTGCTTCTTCTGAGGTGAACGCTTTCACATAATCGGTCAGGCCAGGAATCACGTTCTCATGCGCTTTTTTAACGTAGAAATACAGTGAACGTGATACGGGATACTCGCCGGTACCAATGGCATCAAATGTTGGCAGAACACCCGAGATTTTAGAGCCTTGTACTTTGTCTGCGTTTTGCTCAAGGAAGCTGTAACCGAAGATGCCAAGCGCATCTGGGTTTGCTTCAAGCTTTTGCACAATCAAGTTATCGTTTTCACCGGCTTCGATGAAAGCACCGTCTTCGCGCATGCCGTGACAAATCGCTTTGAATTTGTCTTCGTTACTGTCTTCAAGTGCTGCGACTTCGGGATACTCGGAGCAGCCCGCTTCCATGGCTAGCTCAACAAACGCATCACGTGTCCCTGATGTTGGTGGTGGACCTAGCACCTCGATTTTGGTGTTAGGCAGTGATGGGTTCACGTCTTTCCACGTGTCATTGGGGTTGTCGATAAAGTTGCCGTTAGCGTCTGGGACGGTTTTAGCGAGTGCGGTGTAGATATCTTTTAGGGTGAGATCATACTGTTGCGATACTTTCGAGTTTGCGATAGCGATACCGTCATAACCGACTTTGATTTCGACAATCTCGTCGACGCCATTTGACTGACAGCGTTCAATTTCCGAGCTTTTGATTTTACGTGATGCGTTAGTCACATCTGGGGTGTTTTCACCGACGCCCGCACAGAACAACTTAAGTCCACCGCCTGAGCCAGTCGATTCGATTTTTGGTACTGAATATTGCGACGTGCGACCGAAGCGCTCAGCAACAACAGTAGCAAAAGGGTAAACAGTAGAAGAGCCAACGATGCTAATGTAGTCACGGCTTGCAGCCGTTGCGCTACCTGAGGCCAGCACGGCCATTGATACTGTCGTCGCTGCAAAGAGAGCTTTAAGTTTCACATCAACCTCCAAGTCGATTATTTAAGTTAGTGCTGTGTAAATCAATTTATCTACACATAACGAAGAACTCGGTTAACGGGGAGACACATTAAGCGCACAAAGTGACAGTTCCTTTATGCAATGATGAAGGTTTGATGACAGCCAGAGGCATTGGTAGCACACTCAAAAGTTGCTCAAGGTGCGCTAGCGCTGCGCGCGGAAGTGGCTAGGATAGATGAAACATCGATAACATAGCAGCGAGATAACATCACAATTGAGATGTTAGCTGCGAACAATTTGGATAAAGAAGGCAATGACAGATGCTAACCACAATGAGGACACACGGTTGAACACTGATGCCAAGCCATTGGTACTCTTTTTGTGTGATGGAAAATACGGCGCGTCGTTAATGGCAGCCGCAATGATGAAAAGCAAAGCGAACAGTTTTTTTGATGTGCACTGTTATCACACAACGCAAACCATGAGCACCGATAAGGCCGCACAAGCGCTGATCCAGTTTCAAATATCGACTTACGATCTGGCGCCGGCGCCATTGGATGCGCTGACACTCGACTATGTCGATTATTTAATTGCTCTGAATCCCGCATCAGTACAATCGGGCCTGCCATTGCCAAGCTACGGAAAATTTATTCCCTGGGATGTGACCGAAAACAGCGACGCCGGACTTGCTGCCGTTTTGCGTGCTATTAACCAAAATGTGAATTACTTTCTCTCTCTGTATTTATTTCGATAAAAAATGCGCCACTTAGGCGCATTTTTTGTTGTTAACACGGCTCTCACAATGAGCCTTGGCTTTTCGGTTTATAGTCTAAACGCTTGAGCCTGCTCACTCATACTCGCGTTTTCTTTTTCTAACCGCTCGTACGCTTGGCGCGTTTGCTCTGCCGTTTCAGCCAAAGATTCCGCCGCACGGTGAATTGCTGCGACGTTTTGGTTTAAATCAGCAGCGGCAGTGGTTTGTTCTTCGGTCGCCGTCGCAATCGCCCCTGTCATTTCTGACACCTGCTGCGTTGACGCATTGATGGTCTCAATCGCCTCTGCCGCGCGTTTGGCATCATCCAATCCTTTTTGGGTTAATGTTTGGCTGTCACTCATCACCTGATACGCCTGACGCGCTTTGGTTTGCAGCCCTTCGATGATTTGATTAATCTCATCGGTTGATGACTGCGTCTTGGTTGCCAAACCGCGCACTTCATCAGCGACCACAGCAAAACCGCGACCTGCCTCACCGGCGCGCGCCGCTTCAATCGCCGCATTAAGGGCAAGTAAATTCGTTTGCTCGGCAATAGTACTGATCACCTCTGAGACCTTACCGATATTTTCACTGTCTGCGGTTAACGCCTCAATCACTTGCGACGCTTCGTTAACTTGATCTTTCGCGGCTACGCTTTGCTGGTAAGACTGTTCAAAGGTTTCTCGACCTTGCTGGGCATACTCGCGCGATTTATCAGTGTGCTCGGCCGCCGCGACCGTATTACTCGCCACTTCCCCAAATGTTGACTCCATTTGTGTCATAGCACTGGCGAGCTGTGATAGCTCACTACGCTGTTGCTCAACACTGTTGACCGTATCCGTCACCTGAGTCGAAAGCTCGTTACTGACCGTTTGTAGCCGCTGTGTGCCTTTTATCAGCGAACCAATTAAGTGGGTGATACTACTTTGCATCTGATCGAATGTATTGGCGGCCTGTCCTAATTCATCACGGTTAAACTGAGCAAGATCGAGCCGTTGCGTCAGATCGCCACTTTCTACCCGCTGCATTTGCGTAACCAGTAAGGACAATGGTCCGCGGATACGGTTTTGGAGTAAAAGTGCAACGATAACCATCAACACGATCAGCGCGACAATTACCGCTATCCCTATGATAATCAGCTGTTCGATTTTCTTAGACTCTTGTGCTTTGATGGTATTGGCCTGTGCTTCTAGATCAGCTTGTAACGACGCTAGGTTATCCACTATTTGATCAAAAGGCGCTAACATTGGCCCAAGCATTTTGCGTCGAGCGTCGTCTATTCGCCCATTATCGATTAGACGAATATAATCATTTTGCATCTCGCGATAGCCATTCAAACGTGTCTCAATGGTGGTGACTTCATCGCTGTTGCTATCTCGAACCGTCAGCGTTTTCATATCCGTCAGCGCGCCACGTACCGATTCGTCATTGCGCTTAATTTTCACCAGGATGTCGCGATGCGCTTGTTTATCATCGGTTAGGCCATAATCGAGCGCAAAACGGCGGTAGGTTACCGTGTAATAGCGTAAATCTGACACCGTGCTGAGCAAACGCACATTGCGCTCGACAACGTCATTGAACTGGGTTTTAACTGAGCTAATTTCACTGAACAAATAGGCGCCACTCAGGGCGACTGCAATCCCGAGCGCAATAAACACCGTCCGCAAATACTGAATAATTGTCATAGATTCCCCATTACCCTTAAATACCATCACTAAATTAATTGTTTTTCTGCGCCAAGGGTAACGGATACGGCCAATAGTTGTAATAGGTTCAGCCAACTATGTAAAAACAAACCAACTAAAAAAGAACCAGCTTAAACGTATTAATTTGCAAAGAGCAGCAACGCATGAAAGGCCATCACACTAAGTGTGAGCCGATCGCGCATCGTTTGGTACCCCGCTGGCTGATCGTTTTTTTGTTGGCGATATCGAATCCACCGTTCGGTAAGCCACACTAAAAAGTAACCTGCCGTAAGCACGCTTACGGTCAGGGATAGAGGTGTCGCCCCTTTGACCAATGCGCCCCATGCAAGCAGGGCGAACACATTACTGAGTACCAACGCATACCGATTCGATGTAGGAGGTGGGTTATCCAGGCCGCTCCCCCACAACACGCCGGATAAAAAGCTTAAAATCACGGCACTGTAGGTAATAAACAATTGTTCGCCAGCTAAGCCAAAAACTGTCAGCCCAGTCCAACTGACCACGAGGGCCCCCGCGAACGGTAATAGGCCAAGATAGCCTAAATTCAACATGGTGCGATCCGCTGACGATGAACGAACATCGGGTTGGGGCATTGTTTTACTCCTACTCATAAATCAGTTCAGCTAGTTTATACGGTATCACTGCCATGATGGCTGATAGCTCGTGTCGGTTTGCTGCTTTTCTCATCACTTTGCACTTCACTACCGTGATAAAGGCCTCTTTTTTTTGCAAAGAAAACGCACCTTGCGTAAATTGTTGCGCGTTTTGTTGTTTAAAAAGGAGTTACTCATGTCAGCACGAAGTACGTCGGATGCGAGCAATGCCAGCACATTGCAGCATCCGTTTGCCGATTGCGTCACCCAAACGGGGCCGTTTAAGGGCGTTCATAAAAATATGATGATCGCCGCTACCCTTCTGGTTTTCGTCTTCGTTTTTTTTACCGGGTTTAACACTCACCTAGCAGCCAGTGTGTTTGCTGCTGCTCGCGGATGGGTAGAGTCTACGTTCGGTTGGTATTACATGTTGGTGCTTGTTCTCTTATTGGCCGCCAGCTTCATTATTGCAGTCACCCGTTTTGGTAATATTCGTTTGGGTGACGACGACGATCGCCCCGAATTTAGTACTTTTTCGTGGCTATCGATGTTATTTTCCGCCGGTGTCGGTGTTGGCATATTGTTTTTTGGGGTAGCCGAACCCACGCTCTACTTTGATACAAGTGGTGCGTTCGGCTACCCCAACAACCCATATGCTGATATGGCAGGCGCAACCACCATGGGATTTGATCGCGCGGCCGCTGCTCTGCGTGTTACCTACTTTCACTGGGGCTTTCATGGCTGGGCCGTGTACGTCATTGTTGGCCTCGCGCTGGCGTATTTCTCGTTCCGTAAAAAACTGCCGCTCGCGCTACGATCCACCATTTATCCGCTGATTGGCGATCGGATCTACGGCCCCATTGGCCATATCACCGATATTTTAGGTGTCCTGGGCTGCGTATTCGGTGTCGCTACCTCGCTCGGGTTAGGTGTCAGTCAGATCGCAGTGGGGCTCGATCGCTTATTTGGCATCGATCCCGGTGTCATGACTCAGGTTATCCTGATCGTTTTGATTTCCGTGGCCTCAATCATGTCGTCTCTGTCTGGCGTCGGCAAAGGGATCCGCATTATTTCCGAGTGGAACATTATCGTCTCGGCATTGGTAATCGCTTACTTCTTATTTGGCGGTCCAACCACCTGGTTGATCCACGTCTTTGGTGCTTCACTCAGTGACTATTTGGTCGGTTTTATCCCAATGGGACTGTGGTTTCCTGAAACGCCAGGCCCAGCCGCATGGCAAAATGCCTGGACCATTTTCTACTGGGGTTGGTGGATTGGCTGGGCGCCCTTTATTGGCTTATTTATTGCCCGCATTTCTCGCGGACGTACCCTGCGTGAGTTTGTAGTTTGTGTGCTTTGCGCGCCAACGCTGATGATTTTTGCCTGGTTGGCCATTTTTGGCGGCAATGCGTTGCATCAAGAGCTTGTTGCTGAGATGGGTGTCGGTACAGCGGGAATCATTGATTTGGTGAATGGCTGGGACTTGCCTGCGGCATTGTTCGCCACAGCCGATGGCATTACCGGCGGCGGTATCTGGGGTTGGATACTGAACGCCATGATGATCTTTTTGCTGTTTAGCTGGTTTATTACCTCGTCCGATTCCAGCACCTTGGTGCTCACCACCATTCTGTCGATGGGCAATGATGATCCGCCGAAACGCTTCCGTGTTTTCTGGGGCACTATGATCGGCGCCGTCGCCGCGGTGCTTTTGGTCGCAGGCGGCTTAAGAGCCTTACAAACGGCCAACATGGTGACTGCATTACCTATCAGTGTATTGGTGATCTTAATGACCATCAGTGTGATGAAGTCTTTACTGGCAGAGCCGGTTGGCAAGCCCACCGCCTCGACGCCATCACAAGCGAATCGCTAGACCGGTTTCATCGACCAACGAAAGCGCCACCTCATACGGTGGCGCTTTTTATTCGAGGTCGTCTTATTCGAGGTCGTCGTCGCTTTTATGGATTCGCATCATCCACGGCCATCGCCAGCACACTGACCGGATGCAAGGCTTCCAACGGTGTGTTCTCTTCAATTTGCCATTTGCAGGTTTCACAATCGGTGATAGCAAAGTCAGCTTCTGCAGCTTTAATCTGAGCAAACAAACCACTACCGATGGCAATCGAGGTTTGATAGTTCTCGGTTTTAAAGCCATAGGTGCCTGCCAAACCACAACACTCGCTATCGAGCACAACCACGTCTAACCCGGGGATCATCCGCAATAGCTCAATGGTGAACATCGCATTGCCACTGCGCTCCAAGTGACAAGGAGTGTGATACACCACCCGTTTATTGATGGGTTTTAGCTTGGGCATCTCGCCATTCATTGCCGCTTTGAGTAAAAAACGGGTCACGAAGCTAATTTGTCCTGCCACATGCTGATTGTCGACGCCCAATACATGCGGATACTCTTCTTTGAGTGTCAGCGCACACGATGATGACGTCGCGATCACTGGGCGCTCGTCGGCAACAGAATCGGCAATCATCGCGGTATTGGCGGTGGCATTACGTCTTGCTTTATCATAAAAACCGTTAGCAATTAAGGGGACACCACAGCATTTGTGTTTCTCTAATAGCTGAACGCCATAGCCCATCGCATTCATTACTGTGACCAAGTCTTTGCCGAGCTGCGGATTGTTAAAATTCACATAACAACCGTGAAAATAGCTGACTTGTTTGGGGTATTCAGCTTGTGCCGCCGTTTGGCTTTTCATCCAGCGGCGGAAGGTACCAAAAGAATACTTAGGCAAGGATTTATGTTTATCTACCCCAATGGTGGCATGCATCACCGCTTTTACCG
Source organism: Salinivibrio sp. EAGSL (assembly GCF_013366455.1). NCBI lineage: Bacteria > Pseudomonadati > Pseudomonadota > Gammaproteobacteria > Vibrionales > Vibrionaceae > Salinivibrio > Salinivibrio sp. EAGSL. Next base: position 94,512 of record NZ_JABWMG010000014.1, read on the forward strand.
GTTTTAGATCCGTCATCGCATTCACAATCGGTGCCACCGGGTTCGCCAAGGTACCAAATAAATCGGTGTGGCTGAGCACGTAATCACGCATCAACTTAGGATTGATGTTTTTCTCGCCATGTTTACCCCGTGCCACGGCAATGATATCACCAATTTTCACCCCAGAGGGACAGGCGGTTTCGCAGCGTTTGCAGTTGGTGCATAGTTTGAGTAGGTCGTCATAATACTCTGGATTTTTAATCCGCAGACGCTCGCCGTCCGGCCCACACTCTTTGGGGCCCGGATACGCCGGATTCACTTTCGACACTGGGCAGTACACAGTGCAGACGGTACACTTGATACACTGGTCAAAACTGGTGGGCTGCGGTGCATGGTCGCGATATTCTCGCTGTTTAAGCCATTCGGTTAACATATGGCCTCCTTAGCGTTTGCCATCACGGCAAGTGCTCGTTGTGCCGCGGCGTAGCCTGTTGCAACCGCAACGCCTCCGCCGCAACCTTCAAATACGGGGTCGTAACCACTGAGTACTGCCCCACATACAAACAAGTTTTGACAACGTTTTCCGCGCGCGGTAGGCCGCAGTTGGTTATCGGTGTTAATACCGAAGGCCATAAACGGATGACTTTGCTGGCTGAAAAAGTCCTCATTGCGCCATTCGTTGCGATCAGGGCTTTGTACCATATCTAACCCCAGTGTTGGCTCGCTAACTTGGGTGCGATCCGCATTCAAGCCGCGACTAAAATAGCTTCCCGTCGCCAAGATCACTGCCTCTGCGGTTAACGGAATATCCTCTAACTGACGGGTATGTAATGCAGTGAGGCGGCCACTGTCGTCAAACTCGCCGCTGGTGACTTGATCACCGCGCAGCAACATGCCACCTGCACTGGCAAACGCGCGCTGCAGGGCCTCTTCTATTCGAATCCCGAGTAACGAAGGCGGCATGGTGGGCACTTCATGGAAGCAACGATCGGTGCGCTGTTTAAGTGCATCCATACCCTGCTCGCCCGCAACGTTGGCAATGATGGCAGGCAAAATCACGAGCTCGTCCGGTCCAGATTGCGCGATTAACTGCTCGCACAGGCTGTCAAAGGCGTTAGGCTCGGCCAGTAAGCGTGACAGATCAACCGAGCGCAATTCATTGCGGTTACGGCGCAAACGCTCCGCACCAGGAATCGAAAGCGTGATGGTGCGACTCGGGCAGGAGGCAAAATCACGCTGCGCGGTAATAGTGTCTTTGGCTAACGTCGGTTGCGCATCGCGATAGCCGTCAATGGCGGCAAAACAGAGACCCGAAAAACGGCGCGGGCCACGATGTTGATACACGTGCCCTTGCGATAACCACGTCGGACGCACAGTGCCCAGCGGCGTGATCCGGCCATGATTGGCGTTGTCTTCTTGATGATACAAACACACTTTTTGCGCACTGAGTTGCTGTTGGAACCAGGTTAACGAATCGGTGATCTCATCAAGGCTAACCTTGGCATAAGGGTGCTCAGGATGCTGGCGCACCAATTTGGGAATCGCCTCAAACGGTTGGGTAACCGGCTCACCATTAGGAAAATGGCCCAGTACATCAATTGAACCCGAGGAAAAATGCAGTGCACTTTGTCCCGCACTGATCATTACCGTTTTTTTGCCGGCTTCCAATGCACGTATCGCTGCCGTATACCCAGCAATGCCACCGCCAATCACCGCAATATCATAGTGAATCATTGTGAGACCTCCTGATCGACAGCTTGAGTGGACACTTGCTCATTCATTTCCGTTTTTGATTCCTCGCTCGACGACTTAGGCACATCACCGGCGCCAAATAATCCTTGATAAATCCAGTAACTAAATTCGGCTTCGCGTAAAGCGTCCCCCCAGAAGATAGGCTTGACGCCCTTCCAGCGCTCTTCAAGAAAGTCCACCAGCAGCCCAGCACTCGCTTGCCCATCTAATCCTCCGCACTCACTGAATAAGCTGGCGGCGCGATAACTGCACAACTCGCCCTGACACGGCCCCATTCCAAGACGGGTGCGACGGCGTAAATCAGTGATGTTTTTTGCATCCAACGATTGAATGGCGTAATTCACCTCGCCTTTGGTCACCATTTCGCATTCGCAAATCACCGCTTGGCTGTCGTCACTTTCATCCAAGAAATGGCTGACGCGTTCGCCATGGCGATAATAGGCGGATTGATAGACGGGTTTGACCAAGCTTGCACTGGCTTTGCTGATCCCTTTGGAGGGCTCAGAGCCCGGTAGCGGCCGTGTCGCGGTTTGGCAGGCATTGCGGTTACCCAGTTTTTCAGCCACCAAATCTGTGGCTTGCTCGGCCATCAGTCGATAGGTCATGAGTTTGCCACCGGTAATGGTGATCAAACCGTCAAGGCCATCGCGCGCTTGGTGGTCAAGCAACACGATGCCGCGGCTGATATTACGACCACTGCCATCATCGTCCACCGAGACCAACGGGCGTACGCCTGCATAAGCCCGTAACACCCGAGTATTGGCCATGATGGGAGCCAGCTTGGCGCCCTCGCGCATCAGCACATCCACTTCTTGTGGCGTCACCGCCAACTTATCAATTTGGTCGTACTCAATATGCTCGGACGTCGTACCAATTAAGGAAATAGTATCGCCAGGCACCAAGATGTCCGCATCGGCCGGTTTGCGACAGCGGTTGATCACCCGATTATTAATGCGGTAATCGAGGATCAGCAGTGAGCCCTTGGCAGGAAACATTTTGATGTTGAGATCGGCATACTCACAGATAGTCTGGCCCCAAATCCCTGCCGCATTGATCACTTGCTGGGCCATAATCGAAAAGCGCTCACCCGTAAGAGTGTGGATACAATGAACCCCTTGTACCGTCGCGCCTTGGCGAATTAATCCAGTGACTTGGGTATGATTAAATACCTTGCCGCCATGCTCTTTACCGTCTAACACATTTGCCGCACACAAACGAAAGGGGTCAACCGTGCCATCGGGCACTTGCACGGCGCCTATCATGGCCGGGTTAGCATTGGGCTCTAGAACGAGCGCCTCATGCGGTGTGAGTTTTCGTGTCGGAATACCGGCTTTATCACAACTGGCGATAAAGGTATCTTGGTAGGCCAGATCGTCTTCCGGCAAGGTAATAAACAGCCCCTTGGTATCTTCCACGCAATGACGCGCCACAGATTTAAGAATGGTGTTTTCTTGGATGCATTCGCGTGCCGATTCGGTATCCGTGACCGCGTAACGAGCCCCAGAGTGCAACAACCCATGGTTGCGACCCGAAGTGCCTGCCGCAATATCGTCACGTTCGAGCAAAATGCACGAGATGCCGCGAAGCGCACAATCGCGCATGATGCCAGTGCCGGTCGCACCGCCACCAATGATGACCACATCCGTTTCAATATAATGGCGAGTTGGCATGGGGCCTCCTTGTTACTTTATCGTAACCAGAGTGTGGCATTTCCCGTGCAACAATGACGGCGACAACATCACACTATGCGCGAAAGCGAAAAGGAAACTGCGGCTTGTTTGATTTAGGACAAACTTTTCAGTGGCGGATAGCGCGCGAATGGTGACACGGCAAATGAGCACTACAAGAAACCAGGCCACGTTTATCCGCCATTTGAGGAAAACACCTAGGGATAGCATGGTCGTGAAAAAGAAGACAAAGAAGACAAAGAAGACAAAGTCACCATGCTCGAAAACGCGCATTGTTAATACATTGTGTATTTATTGGCTATTATTGCCCGATCTCAAATGTTGTCGAGTCATGGTGGCGCGATAACACAGTGCCACCACGAAGCATAATCCCGCCGGAAACAACAAGGCCGTAAAGTGGAAATGCGCAAATAACGCCGCCCCTACCACGCCGCCGACAATAAACCCCGACGCAATCAGTAAAAACAGCATCAGTTTACGCTTATCAACGCGGTTACCGCGCAGCTTGCCGCCTAACATTAAGCCTAAATCGGTGACAATACCGGTTAAATGGGTTGAGCGTACAATCGCACCACTATAGGTGGTCGCCATCGCATTTTGCAGGCCACAAGCCGCCGATGCCGCCAGTTGACCAATGGCAAAGCCGCGGGATAAAAAATAAAACGCCACCACAATTAACCCGGCTTCAACAAAGAGTGCCGAGTCATAATGGCGGCCCAGCTTTAGCGTGCTACCATGCAACAAGCAGCCGGACACCGCAGCACCAAGGAAAAAGGCCAACAATAAGCCACCCAGCTGAACAACGTGCATCCACTGGCCCGCAAACAGCCCCGAGCCAAATTGCGTCGCGGTGCCTGACACGTGTGAGACGGCTTGGTGTTCAAAGCCCAACAAGCCGATCGCATTGATGGTGCCGGCGATCAGTGCCAACACGAACGCCCCGGATTCAACCCACCGAGGCAAACGGGTAATCATTGGCTTTCCTTGCGTTAGTTAGTCGATGACGATGCTGGCGGGTCGAGCCTATCAAGTTGGTTATGACGGATCATCGCTTGCAACTCTTCCACATAGGCCTGCCCACGCTCAGAGTAGCGCCCTAATCCATTGGCGAGCACCGCGCCTGAAAGCGTTTTGTTTTGCTCTCGCAGACGGGCGCGGATCTCGCGTAGTCCTTGATATGCGGCATGGGTATTAAGGTTGTTGATATAGCTTTCTACCGAGGCTTGTGGCCCTTCAAACGCAGCCACTTCATGGGTTTTGCCTTCCGTTCGCTGCTTAGGCACCAGACCACACCCTTTGCTAAAACACCACTGGCCAAAGTAGTTGTTGCCTTCACGTGCAAACCGCGAGGTACCCCACGCACTCTCATTGGCTGCCTGCGCTAACACCAACGACGGCGGAATGATATCCACTCGTTGGATCAGCGCCATCCAATTCGCTTCCTGGCTAACATCAAAGTCTGCTAACTCGTACTGATTCGCCAGCGCTTGGACGCGTTTTGTTTCTCGGCTACTTAGCGCATTTTTACGCGCATGCCATGCCAACAATGCGGTACGATCGGCCCGTATTTGGTTATTAATCGTATTGACAACGGGCGTGAAGTAATCAAAAAACGCCTGCTTGCGCTCTGCCCCCGCGGCAAAAGATTGGAAATCAGGAACAAGGGGAGCTTTGGGCTGCTGACGCGAGATCAAAATGGTGATAGCCACAGCAACAATAGCCATGCCAATCAAGACAAAGTTACGATGTTTCATGATGCCCCTGATGTTGTCGATGTGAGCGGTATTATACGCGAAATACCCGTTGGCGACGAATACCGCCCGCTCAACTTTATACTGGCAGTGCCACATCTATGTTAACAGGGAAAAATCACCCGAAAACACGCCCCACCTAAATCACTATGGTCAACCTCAACATGGCCGTGATGGCGGGGGCTCTCACTAAGTAATTCGACCACCGGTCAATGGTGGCTCGTTTTGTTTCATATTGCCTTCCGCAATATAATATATTGTTTATCATGTAAAAAATACTTTCCTGCACCCACTAACTGTATTTATAGGCTGTCATTGAAGCCTTCAATAACATTTTGTTACATTTACTAATCATCATACAGTTGCACCTTACTTGGAATTATTTTCTTATCGCCATCCGCGCTTCAATTGGCGACATACTCGCGACTTTTCAAACACTCACGCGCTAGGCTAACCATGAAAAACATTTTATTTTTACCCATTGCGATGTTTGCGTTCGGTATGGATGCATATGTCGTTGCGGGCATTATCCCGGAAATTTCGACCAGTTTTCATATTACTGAAGCCCAAACAGCACAGATGGTGACTGCCTTTACGTTGTGCTATGCCCTTTCCGCACCCATACTGGCTACCTTATTGGCTGGCTTTCCTACTAAAAAGGCCCTCGTGCTGTCGATGTTGGTATTTATTGCCGCTAACCTTGTCACGATTTTCAGCACTCACTTAACCATGCTACTTGCAAGCCGTGCGCTAGCCGGTATTGGCGCAGGCATTTTCTCACCTTTAGCGGCGGCGAGTGCGGCATCTTTGGTGCCTGACGAAAAGAAAGGTCGCGCATTAGGTCTTTTACTGGGTGGAATGAGTGCTGGCACTGTCGTAGGCGTTCCTGCGGGCCTGGCTTTATCTGCTTGGTTGGGATGGCAAGGTGTTTTTGCTGTCGTGATCGGTATCGCGCTTATTGGGCTTGTTGGCGTGGTGCTCGGAGTGCCGCATATCTGTGTCGCGCCGCCGCCATCATTAAAAGCGCGCGTCGCGCTACTCACCGATCGTTCAGTATCTGCGACGATTACTGTCACGTTTCTGACGGCTGTCGCCAGCTTAGGACTCTATTCTTACCTCGCACCGGTGATTACGGGTATCACACAACAAACCAACCTTACGCCATATTTATGGGTTTGGGGGCTGGGTGGTATGATTGGCAGCTTCACCATCGGCCATTTAATCGACTGGGTAAAACACCCAAGGGCGATCCTGCTAGGCATACTGGCGCTGATGTCAGTGGCAATATATAGCATCCCGAGTAGTTTGCCTCTGTCTTCACTGATTGCCTTTGTGCCATTCTTCTTGTGGGGTGCGGCCGGTTGGTCGTCACTCGCGCCACAGCAACACACACTGATTAGCCTCCAACCTGATCATAGCGCCGCGGTGGTGGCACTGAATAGTTCTTCAAACTACCTAGGGGGTGCGGTGGGTACCCTATTAGGTGGTTTGTGGCTCAGCCACGGCCTTTCGGTGACTCAGCTTGTCTATGCAGCCGCGGCAGTTGGTGGCGTTGCTATCGTTATTCAAATTGGGATTCTACGCCAAAGCGCCCACTCAGTAGCGACAAGGTGCAAAAGCACCTAGCTCGACAATATTCCAAGTATCCAAAACCTTTATTAGACGTTGAATTTACTTGCCTCAGTCGGCAGTAATTCAGGTGGTGGCATGTTCACGGTTTGCAGTCCTGCCGTTTGCAAGGCGACTTTTATGATATCAAGATGCGCTTGTGTTGCCTCTAGCCAATTGCTGGCATCGCCCTTCACACCTGCTCGGTGAAAGCCATTTAAACGCACGAAAAAGCGCCTGAGAGGCGCCTTTCGGTTTAAATCTGGTGCTTAGTTTTGATCGTCGCCGTAGTATTGTACGCCGAGCTTAATTCGCTCGCGTCCTTGCGCTAGGCGGTGTTTATTCGTATCCCGCAGCGAATAAATACACCCGCAGTATTCCTGCTGGTAAAAACGCTCGCGCTTGCTGATTTCTATCATTCGCTGACTACCACCTTGCTTGCGCCAGTTGTAATCCCAGTAGCTTACATCTGGATATGGGGCGGCTGCGCGATGGCCACAATCATTAATTTGCTGCATGTTCTTCCAGCGCGAGATACCCAGTGAACTACTGATAAACCGGAAACCATGTTCGGCGGCATATAGCGCTGTGCGCTCAAACCGCATGTCAAAGCACATGGTGCATCGGATGCCGCGCTCAGGTTCAAACTCCATCCCCTTAGCTCTGGCGTACCAGTTATCGGTATCGTAATCCATATCGATAAACGGCACGTCATGATCTTCTGCAAAGCGAATATTCTCCTGCTTACGGATTTCGTATTCTTTAGCCGGATGAATGTTGGGATTATAGAAAAAGATACTGTAGCGGATCCCGCTTGCTTGTATCGCTTCCATCACTTCTCCCGAACAAGGGGCACAACAAGAGTGAAGGAGTAACTGGTCGTTGTCGCGATCAAAGTCAGGCGGCAAAGGCAACGGCGTACGTGTAAATTCAGGCATGGCAATTCCGTGTTCACAATGCAAAAAATAAAACGCCAATATTCATATATTTGCGTATGTAACGGATTCTAGCACGCCATCGCCCAAATTTGCAGACGTTGTGATTGTCGAACGGTGTTTTGCGCTTATTTATGATGAACTTTACATCACTTACTCGGGCGAGTGTGAACAGACTTCGGAAAGAGAGGGTTAAAATAGATACAAAAAAGCCGCTGATTTCTCAGCGGCTTTTTTAGATTTGGCGGAGGGACAGGGATTTGAACCCTGGAAGGGCTATTAACCCTTGCCGGTTTTCAAGACCGGTGCTTTCAACCGCTCAGCCATCCCTCCGAACAGTTTTGTATACTAATGATGCCCTAGTGCAATGTAAAGTACTGCAACACTATTTTTTGTTTAAGTGATGGATATTCATCCATTACTGACATGACGCGGCTTCACATTCGGTGAACAAGTTGGTACAACGTGCATATACTCTCCATTGAGAGCTCGCATGTTACTAACTCAGGAACCGACATGACCTTAGACAGCTTTCTCGCCAAGGTAACGCAAACACCCGATATGGTAATGTTTGATGAGACGATGGCGGTGATAGATGCACATTACGACTACGCGCCCACGCGATTTACTAACGGTAACCTCGCCAATAAAGCTGGACAAAATACAGGCTCTTGCAAAGTGCTCGCGTTTTGCCAGCTGCATGAGTTAACGGAAGCGCAAACGCTCGCGTGTTTCGGAGGGTACTACCGCGAGGACGTGTTGAGCCATCCCTCTGGGACTGATCATAAAAATATTCGTAATTTTATGGTAACCGGATGGAAAGGTGTGTCGTTTGACAAAATGCCCTTGAAAGCAAAAACGCGAACGCATTCTTAAAGGACGTCCGATCAAAAACGGCGACCCGCGGTCGCCGTTTGCCTATGACGCCAGACTTGATCGAACGCTAGCTAGTATGCTGACGCGGCAGAAATATCTCCCCCATCATACAACGTACGCTACCGCCGCCAATTGTCTCTATTGTTGTGACATCGATAGGAACCAGTTTCCCAAACTGGCGTAATGTACGCTTTTGCGCTTCTGTAAAAGCACTGTAAGCAGACAACGACATCACAATCACCGATTCGCCATGTCGATTTCGCAATTGCAAGATATTGCCACAAAGCTGATTCATTTGTGATTCACTGATCGAAACGAGCGTTTTGTCTTCGCTCAGTGTATTGCAGACCAAATCCCGCTGCCCGGCCTCTATTACCTCATCACAAACCACGGCAAACGCTTCGCCCACAGCCATCATCACATTAGTATGATAAACCGGATTGCCATCGCTCATCTCGGTGTTGAAGCTCACGACTTGTCGCATGCCCACCTTTGCTGCCCATTCGGTCAATAAAATACTGTCACAACGGTGTGAAAGTGCCGCATAAACACGCTGGTTAAGGTGATCGATAACCATTGCGCCTGTGCTTTCGAGAAACGCCTCTTCTTTATCGTGACATTTGACCTTATGCACATGATTAACGTCATAGCCGGCACGATCCAATGCTGCCATTAAACGCTCTGGCTTTACCTCTAACTGACGGTTTGGGCATGCCATAGGGTAAAGATAAAGCTCACCACTGGGCAAGGTGCTAAACCAGTTATTCGGGAAGACGGCATCCGGTGTCGCCGGATCCGAGTCAGGGTATTCCATCACCACCACATCAATACCATGGCGACGCAAAATCATCACCATGTTATTAAACTCTGCCATGGCGCGCGTTTTTACTTCCTCGTCGGGCAATGAGGGAGCGTGTTGAAAACCATTATCCTCACTGGTTTGTGCATTAAACTTAAAATGAAGCGGGGGTACCATCAACACGGCCGACGCTGCGTGGGGATGGGATAGCGGATATTGGGTATCGTAGCTCGCTAAAAACGCCATAAGCAAACCTTCTAAAACAACATGACTTAAAGAGTATAGATGGGCTATGGGGTACGCGATCAGTTTTAAACGCGCAACAGCCTCACCCAGTGGAATGAATAACCGCAGGAAAATATCATTGAAACAAGTTTTTTACAAATCCAGGTGAATCCGCACATTGCAGGGCGGAAGTTTAGTTAACTACACTATTAAAATAAACAGGGAGAACAAAGCATGAAACCAGCGCAGCCAACTCGCCACGAAGATAAGCGTCTTCACGCCTTATATGATCTAGGGATATTAGATACGGGCCGTGAAGATCGATTTGAGCGAATTGTGCGTGTCGCTGCCTACGTATCTGATTGCCCGGTGGTTGCGATTAGCCTGGTTGATGAAGATCGCCAATGGTTTAAAGCCAAACGTGGGTTAGCCGTTAATCAGACTGGGCGCAGTGAGTCCATTTGTGGGCATGCTATTCATCAACTCGAACCATTTATCATTGAGGACACGCTTAATGATCGTCGATTTGATGATAACCCATTGGTAACCGGCCCTCCTAACATCCGTTTTTATGCTGGATTCCCTTTTAGTCTTGATAGCGAGCACTTGCTTGGTACCCTCTGTGTCATCGACCACAAGCCTCGTCAGCTCAGTGACGCCTGTGAGCGCGCGCTGTCAGATCTCGCGCGAATCGTGGAACATGAGCTGGTCATGACTCAACAAAATGTGATCGACCCTTTGACAAGCGTATTTAATCGCCGTGGCTTTTACCGAGAAGTAACCAGCTATTTGACCGATGAGATGGTGATCGAAGATCAACATACTTTGCTGCACTTTGACGTCCGTCAGCTACAAGGCATAAATCGGCACTATGGCAAGCATGCGGGTGATGGCGTCCTGAGAGCATTTGCCGCCTGTTTAAGGGATGTCTTTGATGATACAGGCTGGATAGGACGTTTAGAAGGCTGTGAATTCGCCGTATTATTGATTCAACAAGACGTTGACGCCGTCGAAGCCCAATTAGATCGATTTTACCTAAGGCTCTGCCGGCGTTTATCGTCAGAACGTTATCCGTTTGTCTATTCGGTCGGCCTCGCCCACTTCACCCAGATCGATGAAACAGTGACATTAGAAACCATGTTATTAGACGCAACGAACGACACTCGGACATACCCTGTGCCTTCGGAAACACGTGATATTGGATAACGCTAACAAAATAGATGAGAAAAACGATGAGAAGATTGGAGCGACATACGAGGTTCGAACTCGTGACCTCGACCTTGGCAAGGTCGCGCTCTACCAGCTGAGCTAATGTCGCTTGTTCAATCAAGCGCCTAAAAGCGCTTAGAAAATTGGTTGCGGGAGGCGGATTCGAACCACCGACCTTCGGGTTATGAGCCCGACGAGCTACCAGACTGCTCCATCCCGCGTCCGTAACATCAATCATGCTTGATGTGGGCAAAACTTGGAGCGACATACGAGGTTCGAACTCGTGACCTC